>DASTVC010000096.1:0-9168 GCA_035759295.1 Longimicrobium sp.
CGGCCCGGCGGGGGTGAGGGCCCCGCGGCAACGCGCCCACTCTCCAGATCTCGCGCAATAAGGGCCGCGACAAGGCTTGCCCCTACGGCGCCGCTCAACTAAAATCCAGCCGACTGCAAACTTACCGCTCCGTCCGCCAGACGCCCCGTGGGCACTGGGCGGACCGGGGCACCGCGTTGCGCCGAGGCGGACGCACCGCCCGCCTCAAATCAGGACCTCCTCGCGATTCCGCAGCCCGCAGCGGTCCTCCATTCGCAGCCGGACTTTCAGCAGAACGAAACTCCCATCCGGCGTAACCCGTATCGAACGAACGTCTTGCGGCAGCGCCGCGGGACCAGGCGTTTCACACGGGACATCGGCCCCCGGACCCCGATCCCCCACCCCTGCAAGGCGGCCCCGCGCCGCGGCGAGAGCACGATGAAGGACCTTCTCGACAAGCTAAAGGACGGGGCGCGGGACGCCCTGGGCACCTTCGTGGTGATGGACGAAGACGGCAACGAGGTCGAGGCGCCCAGGGGAACACCCGGCGCGCGACCCGCCTCCGGCCCGCCGGCCGCGGGCGGCACCCCGTCCGCCGGCGCCGCGTCCGCGGACATTCCGGCCGCCGTGGCGTCCGCGACGGTGGACCCCGAGTTCGTGCAGGGGCTGCAGGCGGCCTGCCAGGGGAGCAAGAAGGCCGCCTACACCCAGTTCCAGACGCTGTACTCCGCCCTGAGCGCCATCGCCGACCCGGCGCAGCGCGCGCAGCTGGCGCTGAGCGCCGCGCAGGCCAGCCACGGCATAACGGCGCAGCAGATCGCCGACGCCATCGACGACCGCCTGGCCATCCTGGCCGGCGAGCGCCAGGCGTTCGACAAGGCGGTGCAGGCCGAGACGGACCAGAGCATCGGCGCCACGCAGAAGCGCATCGACGCCGCCAAGGCCGAGATCGCCAAGAAGGCCGACGAGATCCGCCAGCTGGAGGCCACGCGCGTGGAGCTGGAGCGCGGCATCGCCGAGGCGCGCGCGGCCATCGACGGCAACTCCGCGCGGTTCGCCGCATCGTACGCCGTGGTCGAGGCCGAGCTGGCCGCCGAGCGCGCGCGCATTGCGCCGTTCATCACCTCCAACGCCAAGTAACGGTCCATGAGCGACCTTTCTCCCTCGTCCACCCAGCCCGCCGGCAAGCGCTCGTACTGGAAGCGCCCGGAAGGCAAGGTGGGAATGGCCATCCTTGCCGGCGTGGGCGCCGTGCTGGGCTACGGGTTCATCCAGATGCTCCCGCGGCTCATCGAGATCGCCGAGAACACGCTGTACCTGTCGTTCCTGCTGGGCGGGCTGGCGCTGCTGTACTGCATGGTCTTCGTGTGGGACCGGCCGCGCACGCTGCTGTTCTACGGGCTGCAGATGATCTCGCGGTGGATCACCGGCAACTTCGTGGAGCTGGACCCGGTCTCCATCCTCAAGTCCTTCGTCAAGCAGATGAAGCAGCGGAGGGAGATCATCCAGGACCGCCTGGGCCGCCTGGTGGGCGTGCGGCGGATGCTGGAGGCCAAGATCGCCAAGAGCGAGAAGGAGCGTCAGCAGGCGCTGCGCCTGGCGGCCGCGGCCAAGGGGACGGGCGACGACGACGGGCTGAACGCCCACGCCGAGATCGCCGCGCGCCGGGCCCGCGACATCGAGGAGTACAACTCGATGAAGGGGCAGATGGAGAACATCGAGGCCCTGCTGCAGCGGGTGCTGCGCCGCGCGGACTACCACATCCAGACGGCCGAGGACGAGGCGAACCAGCTGGCCGACAAGCACGCCATCACCCGCTCGGTGGCGGCGGCGACGACGGCGGCGCAGGGGATCTTTGGCGACTCGGACCTGCTGGAGGTGCGCGACATGGCCGCCGCGCGCATTCGCGACGACTACGAGAAGCGCCTGGGCGAGCTGCAGACGCTCATCGACCTGACGGACTTCGACCACGCGGTGGACCTGAACCAGATGGCCTTCCGCCAGGACGGGCTGGCGCAGCTGGCGGAGGCGGAGAAGAAGGTGTCGGCCGTGGAAGCCGCGAACCCGGTGGAGACCCGCGCCGTGGGCGCGGGCGATCCGCTGGCCGGCTTCAGCACCGGCATCGCGGGGGGCACCCCCATGGGCGCCAACCCCGAAGACCGCTGGCGCGGCAAGCTGCGCAGCAAGGGCGGCTGAGCCGCGCCCGCACCACCGGCCGCGCGCGTGCGCGGCCGGACCCGCAGTAGAACCTGAACTCGCACTCGATCCATGCGATTGACATCGACCGGGCAGAAGACGGTCCGCGTGCTTGGCGGGCTGGTCGTCATCCTCCTGGTGGGCCTGGGGCTGCGCTACGCCGCGGCCAACGGAATGGGCCGCAGCATCCTGCGCTCGTTCGTCCCCGACAAGGTAGAGGGGCTGGACGCGGCTACCGAGCAGAGCCAGAGCAACGCCGCGTTCGCGGGGCTGCCGTCCGACAAGCCGGCGGCGCTTCCCGGCGCGCCGGAGGTGCGCATCAACTTCTGGGCGTGGAACAGCCAGATGGGGTGCCTCTACAGCAACGGCGGCCCGGTGACCACCGAGGGCTCGCTGATGGAGAAGCAGGGGATCAAGGTCTTCATCAGCCGGCAGGACGACAACAGCCAGCTGATGGCCCAGCTTACCCGCCTTGCGCAGGGGCTGCACAGCGGGCAGGCGCAGCCGCGCGACGGCATCCACTTCATCGGCATCATGGGCGACGGCGCGGGCGCGTTCCTGGCCGCGCTCAACACCCAGCTCACGGAAAGCTTCGGCCCCGAGTACCGGGCCGAGATCGTGGGCAGCTGCGGCTACTCGCGCGGCGAGGACAAGCTGATGGGGCCGCAGAAGTGGCGCGACAACCCGCAGAGCATGCGGGGCGCGCTGGTGGCGGGCGTGCTGCGCGACGGCGACTGGAACATCGCCCAGCGCTTCATGGGCGACAACGGCCTGCCCAACAACCCCGACGAGCGCACCTACGACCCCAACGCGGTCAACTGGGTGAACACCAGCACCTACGTGGACGCCACGGAGAAGTACGTGTCCGGCTACTGCGAGGATCGCCCGGTGGTGGAGGACGGCAAGCGCACGGGTGAGACCAAGCACGTGTGCGTGGACGGCATCGTCACCTGGACGCCCGCCGACGTGACGGCGGCGCGCGAAAAGGGCGGCCTGGTCTCGGTGGTTTCGACCAAGGAGTACAGCTCCCAGATGCCGCACGTGCTCATCGGCATTCGCAAGTGGAACCAGGACAACCGCGCCACGGTCGAAAAGCTGCTGACGGCGTTCACGCAGGGCGGCGACCAGGTGCTGGCGCACCCCCAGGCGCTCAGCCGCGCCGCGGAGATCAGCCAGGAGATCTACCAGGAAGCCGGGGCGGACGCGGCGTACTGGGAGAAGTACTACAAGGGCGTGACGGAGCCCGACAAGCAGGGGATTCCCGTGGAGCTGGGCGGCTCGAAGGCCAACAACCTGGCGGACAACCTGCTCCTGTTCGGCCTGTCGCAGGGAAGCACGCCGGAGACGAGCCGCTATCGCTCCGTGTACACCGTGTTCGGCAAGATCGTGACGCAGCAGTACCCGGACCTGGTGCCCAGCGTCCCCGCGTACGACAGCATCGTCGACGTGAGCTACCTGCGCGCCGTGGCGTCGCGGGCAGGCGGCGACGTGGGCCGCGCCGAGACCACGACGTTCAGCGACACCAGCCGCGTTACGCGCGTGGTGGGCCGCCGCAACGTGAAGATCTCCTTCGCCACCGGCTCGGCCGAGTTCACGCCGCAGACGGAGCGCGAGCTGCAGCAGCTGTTCGACGAGCTGTCCATCAACTCGCTGGCGGTGGAGGTGCACGGCCACACCGACAACGTGGGTGACCCGGCGGCCAACCAGCAGCTGTCCGAAGACCGCGCCATCGCGGTGAAGCAGTGGCTGGAGCGCCGTTCGGCGGCCACCTTCCCGCCGGGACGCGTGCGGGTGTTCGCGCACGGCAGCACGCAGCCGGTGGAGAGCAACCGCACCGACGCGGGCCGCGCGGCCAACCGCCGGGTGGAGATCGTCATCGGCAGCTGACGGGGGCAAGTGCCTAGGATCTAGTGCCTAGTGCCAAGTGTCGAGCCCGGGACTTGGCACTAGGCACTAGGCACTAGGTACTTTTCGCTCCCGCACTCACGCACTTACGCACTCACGCACTTTCCCTCATGGCTTCACTCGGCCCCGCGCTGCGGCCCAACCAGTGGGTTCCCCGCAGCGCGTACCTCATGCTCTGCGGCATGTGGACGGTCATCATCCTGCTGGCGTGGATGATCTCGCCCGCGTTCTTTCCCAAGCCGGGCCGCGTCTTTCACGCGATGAGCGAGATGATCTCCAGCCAGGGGCTCATCGCCGAGCTGGGGACCAGCCTGGGGCTGTTCGCCGAGTCCCTGATCATCGCCACCCTCATCTCGCTGGCGCTGGCCTACCTGACCGTGATGGCGGGGGTGCGGCCGTTCATCATGGCGCTCACCCGGGCGCGCTTCCTGAGCCTCGTCGGCCTCACCTTCATCTTCACCATGATGGTGGGCGGCGGGCGGCCGCTGAAGGTGTCGCTCCTCGTCTTCGGCATCTCCGCCTTCTTCCTTACGTCGATGGTGGACGTGGTGGCCTCGGTGCCGCGGGAAAAGCTGGACCACGCCCGCACGCTGCGCATGGGCGAGTGGCGCGTGGTGTGGGAGGTGATCGTGCTGGGGCAGATGGGCGTCACCCTCGACGTGCTGCGGCAGAACGCGGCCATCGGGTGGATGATGCTCACGATGGTGGAAGGGATCAGCCGCAGCGAGGGCGGCATCGGCGCCCTGCTGATGGACCAGAACAAGCACTTCAACCTGGCGGCCATCATCGCCGTACAGATCGTCTTTCTGATCGCCGGGTTCTTTCAGGACGCGTTCCTGGCCTGGCTCAAGGCCACGGTGGTGCCGCACGCGGCGCTCGCCACGGTGCGGAGGTAGCGGCAATGAGCACGGACCTGGAATACTCGCGCGGCGGGGTGCTGCTGGACCTGCAGAACGTGACGGTGAACCGCGGCGGCGTGCCCGTGCTGCGCGACCTGACGGCGCAGGTGACGGACCTGATTCGCCCGGGGATGGCGCAGGGGCAGATCGTGGGGCTCCTGGGCCCCTCGGGGGTGGGCAAGACGACCATGTTCCACGTGCTGGCCGGACTGCTGAAGCCGGACAGCGGCACGGTGCGCATCGGCGAGAAGGGGGTGCCGGCGCAGCCCGGGCTGGTGGGCGTGGTGGCGCAGAACTACGTGCTCTTCGAGCACCGCTCGGTGCTGGGCAACCTGGTGATCGCGGCGAAGCAGGCGGGGATGGATTCCGCCGCGGCGAAGGAAGCGTCCATGAAGTACCTGGAGCGCTTTGGCCTGGCGGCGCACGCGGACAAGTTCCCGCTGCAGCTGTCCGGCGGCCAGCGGCAGCGCATCGCCATCGCGCAGCAGCTGCTGTGCTCGGAGCTGTACCTGGTGATGGACGAGCCCTTCTCCGGCCTGGACGTGATCCAGCAGGAGAACGTGCAGAAGCTCATCCTGGAGGTGAGCCAGACGCACGAGCACAACACCATCATCGTGGTTACGCACGACGTCTCGGCGGCGGTGGCGGTGGCCGACACCATCTGGCTGATGGGCCGCGACCGCGACGCCCAGGGCAACATCATCCCCGGCGCGCGCATCGTCGATACCATCGACCTGATCGAGAAGGGCCTGGCCTGGCAGCCCGACATCCGCAACCGCCCCGGCTACATCACCCTGGTGAACGAGATCAAGGAGCGCTTCCACACGCTCTGATCGCGCGGAAGCGCAGGGAGAAAAAGGCGAGGACGCGGGAGAAGAATCTTTCCCCCGCGTCCTCGCCTGTTTTTTCTACCCTTGAACCCGCCCCGTTGACTTCCTGAGGGAGCGCCACCCAGAGCCTCGCCCTCGCGCAACCGCCTGTGCGCGACCGAAGGACCTCCTCCCGGCCTCCTCGGAGCCCGCCTTCAGCCGCGGCCCCCGCCCCTCACGTCGTCGCGGACCACGCCAAGGTGTCATTTCGAAGGAGGCGCCGCGCGAAACCGTCCTCCGCACCAGAGCTTGGCGCCGACTGAGAAATCTACCGTCGGATGCTCGTGGCCTGCCGAACCGCCGGATGCTGGCGGCGTCTCCACAGGACCTTGTCGGCCCGCGGGGTGGCGGCGGGATCAGCGCGGGCTGCCGCGTCCACCCTCCAGCAGACCGACGGTAGATTCCTCGGCCCTGCAACCGTTTGCGTGAACGGAAGAGTTGGTGCGGCCGGGCCTCGGAATGACATGCTATCGCGCGCATCCGCAGCATTCCCGGCGAACGCAAGCTTCACCTGCTCGCGTGGGCCGCGCCCGCACTCCGTCGAAGGACCGCCGTGGTGCAGGCGAGGTCCTTCGGTCGGCGCCGGACTTCATCGTAGAAGCCAGCCGCGGCGCGGCGCCTCCCTCGGGAAGTCAACGTTTCCGTACGATTTAGAAGCGCCCTCTCAGCTTCAGGGAATCACGCCTTTACGTATCGTCCCGCTACAATCGCTCGAACGTCTCCACGATGAAGCCGTGCTCGTCATCCACCCACGTGGTGCGGAAGTCGATGAACACTTCCACGGGCAGCCCGTACTCCGAGTGATAGGCCGCGTCAATGCGGTCGGCTTCGTCGGCCACGGCGCGCTCCACGATGGCGAACAGCTCCTCGGCCGTGTCGTACTCGCCAAACATGGCGCCGAACGCCTCGCCAGGCTTGTCAACCGGGTCTACCGAGACGGGCACCCCGTGCCGGACGGTGATGACCGCCGTTCCGCCCATCCAGGCGCCCACCACCCGCACCCGCATGCGGTAGTCGTCCACCCCCTTCGCGTCCCAAAGCTGGCGCGCGGCCGTCAGCTCCATGTGCTCGGCCACGATGGCCGTGGGCTCGCCCTCGCAGGCGGCGAGCACCACCAGGCATCCCGCGAACAGCGCCTTCCGACAAGAAAGCTTCATTCGACGACCTCCATGCAGGGGGGGATATGGATCAACGTCCGCCGGAGAACGTCCGGCGCCGCGCGGGTGTGACGGCGGCTCTCTTCCTCGGGATCGAACGAAAAATCGGGGACAAACCTTGAATGGCACGGGGTACGCATAAGGGCGACGCGATCTCCATCCATCCACCCCACGCTCATCGGCCTGAATGCACGTCGCGCAGTGGGTCACCATCGCGGTGGGAGCGCTGGCGGCGCTGGTCACCGTGCTCAGCCTGTTTCCCGGCTCGCACTGGAGCCTGCGCCTGTGGGACTTTCCCCGGCTGCAGATCGCCACCGTGGCCGCCGTCGCCGGCGCCGTCTACGCGGCGCTGTTCTTCCGCGGCGGCGCGCTGGAGTGGCTGCTGCTGGCCGCGACGGCGGCCACCGCGCTCTGGCAGGCGTACAAGATCTTTCCCTACACGCCCATCGCGCCCAGGCAGGTGCAGCGCAGCACTCGCGAGTCGGTAAAAGGCAGGCCGCTGGATACGCGGAAGCATCCGCAGTTCCGCCTGCTGATCACCAACGTGCTGATGGAGAACACGCGGCACGACCTGCTGCTGCGGGTGATCGAGGACGCCGCGCCCGACGTGGTGCTGGCGGTGGAGACGGACGCCGCGTGGGCCCGGGGCCTGGAGCCGCTGGAGCGTACGTATCCGCACGTGCTCAAGCAGCCCCAGGAAAACTATTACGGGATGATGCTGTTCTCGCGGCTGCCGCTGGTGCAGGCGCGCTGCGAGTTCCTGGTGCAGGACGACATTCCGTCGATGCACACGGTGCTGGAGCTGCCCGGCGGGGTGCACGTGTCGCTGCACGGCATCCACCCCCGCCCGCCGGAGCCCATCCGCGACCAGGACAGCACCCCGCGCGACGCGGAGCTGGTGGTGATGGGCAAGATCATCGGCGACGAGGAAGACCGGCCCACGGTGGTGGCCGGCGACCTGAACGACGTGGCGTGGTCGCCGACGAGCGAGCTGTTCATCCGCCTGTCCGGGCTGCTGGACCCGCGGCGGGGGCGCGGCTTCTTCAACAGCTACAACGCCAAGAACCCCGTCTTTCGCTATCCGCTGGACCACGTGTTCCACTCCAACGACTTCCGCCTGGTGGAGCTGCGGCGGCTGCCCAAAATCGGCTCCGACCACTACCCCATGCTCATCGAGCTGAGCTACGAGCCCAGCGCCGAGGTGGCGCAGCCGGAGCCGGAGAAGGAGCCGGGGGACGAGGAGCGCGCGCAGGAACGCCTGGAGGCGCAGGCCGAGGCCGCCGCCACCGGCGACGACATGCCGGGGCGCGAGTGAGCGGTCCTCCGGACGGCCGCCCGCTGACGGCGGGGGAGCGGATTCGCGGCTACGCCGTGCACCTGTACACCGCGTCGGGGATTCTCATCGCGCTGCTGGCGGCGGTGCAGATCGTGGGAACGTTTCCCGACCCGCGGGTGGTGTTCGGGCTGTTCGCGGCCGCGACGCTCGTGGACGCGACGGACGGCTTCTTCGCGCGGCGGTGGGAGGTAAAGCGCACGGCGCCCGAGATCGACGGCCGCACCATCGACGACATCGTCGACTACATCACCTTCACCTTTCTGCCGCTGCTGATGATTTTCCGGATGCACTGGGCCCCCGAACCGGTGGTGTTCTGGATTGCGCCGGCGCTGGTGGCGTCGCTCTTCGGGTTCGCGAACACGGGGGCGAAGGACGAAGGTGGCGGATTCTTCCGCGGGTTTCCCTCCTACTGGAACGTGGTCGCCTTCTACGCCGGCCTGATGGACGTGATGGTCAGCGGCTTCATGATCCTGGCGCTCGCCGTGCTGACGGTGCTGCCGGTGCGGTTCATCTACCCCACGCTGGCGCCGCGCCCATGGCGCATGCCGCTGCTGGTCGGCGCGTTCGCGTGGCTCGCGTTCATGCTGTGGACACTGCGGGACTATCCGCGCGTGGAGCCGTGGGTGCTCTGGCTGTCGCTTTCCTATCCACTCCTGTACGCGCTCCTCTCCTGGCACCTGAGCCGCCAGGACCGGCGGATGCGGGCGAGGGCGGGTTGAACGCACCGCATCGCCGCGGGCCCAGGCCACCCCGGGCTAAAGCCCGGGGCTAGAAGGGCCATAAGCCCCGCCCTGGGCTCGCGGAGCTCGCCCGGCGGGGCTTCACCC
>DASTVC010000097.1:0-7858 GCA_035759295.1 Longimicrobium sp.
TCCGCGCCGCCACTCCGGCCACGGGAGGTGATGGCGAAACGAAATCCAGAAAACGCAGTGCAGTCCCCGATCGGGCCATCCCGGCGTCCCCCCTGGACGCCCGCGGAAACCCAGCGGGAGGCGTGACGCAGCAGGTCGTCCGCGCCCGTACGCATCGGGATCGAACCCCCACAAAGGAGGACGAGAAGCGAAACCGTTGTCCGAATGCGTTGTGATCGCGGCGGGACGCACGTAACGGCCCGCCATCGAACGCTACAAAAAAGCATGCCGCCAGGCCCTTGGAGGACCGTGGCGGCCACCAGGAGACAACGAAATGCGGCTACTCAGGACCACCGGTCTGTGCGCGCTGCTCGTCGCGAGCGGTGCGTGCGCCGACCTCACGGTGCCCAACAACAATCAGCCCGACCAGACGCGCGTCATCGCCGACGCGGGCGATCTGGAAACGCTGATCGCCAACTCCTACCTCACCCTCTTTACCGGCTACACGTTCCAGACCGACCTCGTGCTGAGCACGGCGTCGTTCCAGCACTCGGCGATGGCGGCAAACCTCGGCATGGTGCAGATGTCGAAGATTCCGCGCGAGCCCATCAACAACACCACCTCGGACGCGTATGCGTCCACGTACCAGGAGATCTGGTACAACTCGTACGCGGCCATCAAGGCGGCGGTGGACGGCCTGAACGCCACCGACCCTGCCAACCCCGACGCCTTCCAGATCACCGACGAGACCACGGGCGCCGACAACACGCCCCGCGCCCGGGCGTGGGCGCGGTTCGTCCAGGGGCTGGGCCACGGCCTGCTGGCGCTGACGTACGACCAGGCGTTCGTCTACGACCAGGGTGACGACCCGGCCACGCTGGAGCTTGCTCCGTACGGCGACGTGATGGCCGAGGCGCTGACGATGCTGGATTCGGCCGCCATCATCGCCGCCGCCAACAACTTCGAGATCCCCGCCACCTGGTTCGGAAACGTGGGGATGACGAAGGCGCAGTTCATCAAGACGGTGAACGGCTACCAGGCGCTGCTGCGCGCCGGCGTGGCCCGCACCCCGACGGAGCGCGCCGCCGTCAACTGGGCGGCGGTCATCGCCGACGTGGACGCCAGCTTTCAGTGCGCGGGCACCAACTGCGAGAACCTGACGATCGACGCGGATCCCAACGTGTGGATTCACGGCACGCACTTCTTCGTCGGCTTCTCCACGCAGGCGGGCGCGTGGGCGCAGTCGTTCTACTTCATCAACGGCATGGCCGACCAGTCGGGCGCGTACCAGGCCTGGCTGGCCCAGCCGGTGCTGAACCGCACGCCGTTCCTGATCCAGACCACGGACAAGCGCTTTCCGCAGGGCGGCAACGCCACGGCGCAGGCGCAGAACCCCGGCACGTACATCCTGTACGGCGGCACGCGCGGACACGTGCGCTCCGACCGCGGCACCTGGCGCTGGTCGTTCTACCGCGACTACCGCCTGGACGACACCCCCGGCGACGAGGGCCCGTCCATCATGATGAGCGGCCGCGACCTGCGCCTGCTGAAGGCCGAGGGCCTGTTCCGCACCGGCAACCTGGCCGGCGCCGCGGACATCATCAACGAGACCCGCATTCCGAACAGCCTGGGGCCCACGAACGCGGCCGGGCTGAACCCCACCTGCACGCCCAGGCTGCCCAACGGCACCTGCGGCAACCTGTTCGAAATGCTGAAGTGGGAAAAGCGGATGGAGAACTACCACTACAACTTCGGTGCGTGGTTCTTCGACTCGCGCGGCTGGGGCGACCTGTACAAGGGCACCCCCATCCACTGGCCGGTGCCGGCGCGTGAGCTGCAGGTGCTCGGCCTGCCGCTGTACACCTTCGGCGGCCCCGGCGGCTACGCCAACGGCGCCTCGCCCGGCAGCTCGTACGCCTACCCGGGCGAGTAACCGGTAGCACCGTGGCTCGCCACGAAAGCTCGATGTAAAGAAGGCCGTGCCCCGCGGGGCACGGCCTTCCGTCGTTTCGAGGAGTATCACCGCATCTGCCCGTGCTGTCCGGGACACAGCCTCCAACTCGATGCCCCGGAAGAAGATAGTCCCCGGAGACCCAGTCTTTCGCGCTCACCGATCGTCGGGCGCCCGGTAAAACCCGTCACGACCTGCACGGTGTACGCGTTCTGAGAGTCGCACCACCGATCGCGCGCGCTCTTGGTCCCCGTCTTCGTCCACCCTCCGCAGCGGAGTTGCCCGCCAACCGTAGCCCATCGAGCGCAGGCGGATTCCGATCGGCAAACCCGACGTCCTCGCAGACGCCCATGGGTGAAGACCAGGCAGGTACGTCGAAGGAGGCTGTTTGAGCCATTTCATGTTGAAATTTTTGTTCGTCCTGTAAGCATCGGCATTACGCGCCAGGAATCACCACCCCGGTCTGGTCGCGGCGGGCGCAAAATCACGCGCCCACACGGTCAAATCCCCCCTCCACACCAGTCTGCCGCCGGAGCCGTCCGCGGCGGCGGCCACCAGGAGACAAACCGAATGCGGCTACTCAGGACCATCGGTCTGTGCGCGCTGCTCCTCAGCGGCGCGGGAGCGTGCGAGAACCTCACGCTGCCCAACAACAATCAGCCGGACCAGACGCGCGTCATCGCCAACGCGCACGAGCTGGAATCGCTGGTGGCCGGCTCGTACCTGACCCTCTTCTACGGCTACACCTGGCAGACGGACCTGGTGCTGAGCACGACGGCGTTCCAGCACTCGTCGATGGCATGCTGCTTCGGCATGGTGCAGTACTCCAGGCTCCCGCGCGAGCCGATCAACAACAGCGCTTCGGACCCCTACGCGTCCATGCACGGGGAGATCTGGTACAACTCGTACGCGGCCATCAAGGCGGCGGTCGACGGCCTGAACGCCACCGACCCGGCCAACCCCGACGCCTTCCAGATCACCGACGAGACCACGGGCGCCGACAACACGCCGCGCGCCCGGGCGTGGGCGCGCTTCGTCCAGGGGCTGGGTCACGGCCTGCTGGCCCTGACCTACGACCAGGCGTTCGTCTACGACCAGGGCACCGATCCCACGGAGATCGTGCTGGCGCCGTACGGCGACGTGATGAAGGAGGCGCTGGCCATGCTGGACTCGGCCGCCGCCATCGCCGCCGCCAACGACTTCACCATCCCGGACGCCTGGTTCGGAAACGTGGGGATGACGAGGGCGCAGTTCATCAAGACGGTGAACGGCTACCAGGCGCTGCTGCGCGCCGGCGTGGCCCGCACCCCCACCGAGCGCGCCGCCGTCAACTGGCCGGCGGTCATCGCGGACGTGGACGCCAGCTTCCAGTGCGCGGGCACCAGCTGCGAGAACCTGACGATCGACGCGGATCCCAGCGTGTGGATCCACGGGACGCACTTCTACATCGGCTTCGCCATCACCCAAGGCGCGTGGGCGCAGGTGTCCTACTTCATCCACGGCATGGCCGATCAGTCGGGCGCGTTCAAGGCGTGGTTCGCCAAGCCGGATTTCTTCCGCACGCCGTTCCTGATCCAGACGCCGGACAAGCGCTTTCCGCAGGGCGCCACCGCCACGGCGCAGGCTTCGAACCCGGGAAAGTACATCCTGTACGGCGGCACACGCGGGCACCTCCGCCCGGACCGCGGCTCGTGGCGCTGGTCGCTGTACCGCGACTACCGCCTGGACGGCACCCCGGGCAACCACGGCCCGTCGATCATGATGAGCGGCCGCGACCTGCGCCTGCTGAAGGCCGAGGGCCTGTTCCGCGCCGGGCAGCTGCAGGCGGCCGCCGACATCATCAACGAGACGCGCGTGGCCCACGGTGCCCTGAATGCCACCAACGCGGCCGGGCTGAACAGCAGTTGCGTTCCCAAGCTTCCTAACGGCAGCTGCGGCAACCTGTTCGAGATGCTGAAGTGGGAAAAGCGGATGGAGAACTACCAGTACAACTTCGGTGCGTGGTTCTTCGACTCGCGTGGCTGGGGCGACCTGTTCAAGGGCACCCCCATCCACTTCCCCGTGCCCGCGCGTGAGCTGCAGGTGCTCGGCCTGCCGATTTACACCTTCGGCGGTCCCGGCGGCTACGCCAAGGGCGCCTCGCCAGGCAGCAGCTACGCGTATCCGGGCGAATAGCGGTACGGCCGCGGTTCGCCATGGGAGGTTGAGGTAAGAAGGCCGTGCCCGCGGGGCATGGCCTTTCTCTGCTTTGTATCTCGGCGTTCGCTGACCTGCACCGTTGCTGCGCGCATCCCACGGCAGGTCCGCGATATGGATGGCAGGAAGGCCGCTGGCCACGGCGCGGCGCGGGTGACCGGAGCGTGAGAGGGTGGCGCGGCTGAATCGTGAAATCGATGGGGAGAATCCGTCTAAATCCTCGTGCCGCCTGATCGCCGCATCGAACGCAGAGGCCGGATGTCCGAATCCCCCGAAGCAAACCTCCCGTTTCCGCAATCGCCGCTCGCCGCCGGCCCCTGGCCCACGGCTCGCCACCGGCGTCCGCTCCAGCGGCTGCGCAGGCTCGTTGCGCGGAATCCTCAGTGGGCGATGATCGTCCTCGCCACCGGCGCCTGGGTGTTTCTGGCCGCGGCGCCTCGCGGGCACGCCGCCCATGGTGGCGCGCATGGCGATGGATGGACGAACGCACTCGGACTGGCCGCGATGGTAGTGGCGATGATGCTGCCGCTCACCATGGGCTGCGTTCGCGAGGTGGCGCGCTCCGCCCCGTGGCGGCGGCAGCATGGCGCGGTGACCGCATTCCTGGCCGGCTACCTCGCGGCCTGGATGCTCGCGATGCTGGCGATCGACTTCGCCTGGCAGCTCGCGGCTTCGCGAACGGGATGGATGGCGGCCACCGTGGCTGCGGCCGGTATCGCGGTGCTCTGGGAGCTTGCCGCGCGAAAGCTGCTTCAGCCGAAACAGGGAGACGCGACCGCCCTGTGCGGATGGTGGACGGATGCGAGCTGCGCCCGCCTTGGCGTGGTCTCGGCGGGCGGCTGCGTGGCATCCTGCTGGGCGCTCATGGCCGTGTGCGTGGCGTTCGCGCACAGCCTGCCAGTGATGATGGCGCTCTTCTGCGTACAGCTGATCGGCCGCCACCGCCCGGCCGCATCACCCGCGCTCACCGCACTGGCCGTGCTCGGCGTGTGCGCGACATCGCTCCTTCTCCGCCTGGCGGGCCACCACGCGATGTGACCCGCACCGATCCACCGGACGCGCACCACTCGCCATCTGCCGAGCGCGGTACTACTCTGCTGGGCTGACGGAATGGAATCCACCTGCCCACTCGCGCCATGCTCACCAGCCAGCGGCACCTGTTCTCGCTCCCCGAGGGCGAGCACTATCTGAACACTGCGTACCTCAGCCCGCTCGCGCGCCCCGTCGAAGAGGCCGGGATCGCGGCCCTGCTGCGCCGCCGCGACCCCACCAGCATCCGCGCCGCCGACTTCTTCACCGACGCGGACCGCGTACGGGCGCTGTTCGCGCGCCTGGTCAACGCGCCCGATCCATCCCGCGTCGCCCTCATCCCCGCCGTCTCGTACGGAATGGCGACGGTGGCGAAGAACCTGTCGCTGCGCGCGGGGCAGAACGTGGTGGTGGCGCACGCGCAGTTCCCCAGCAACGTCTACCCGTGGCGCCGCCTCTGTGCGGACACGGGTGCCGGGATGCGCGCCGTCGAGCCACCCGCCGGCAGCCCCCGCCGCGGCGAGGAGTGGAACGCGCGGCTGCTGCAGGCCATCGATCGCGATACCGCGCTGGTGGCGCTGGGCAACGTGCACTGGGCCGACGGCACGCGCTTCGACCTGGACCGCATCGGTGCGCGGGCGCGGGAGGTGGGCGCGATGTTCGTCATCGACGCCACGCAGTCCGTGGGCGCCATGCCCTTCGACCTGCAGCGCGTTCAGCCCGATGCGCTGGTCTGCGCCACGTACAAGACCATGATGGGGCCGTACGGGCTGGGCGTGGCATGGTACGGCCCGCGCTTCGACGGCGCGCGGCCGCTGGAGGAGACGTGGCTGGGCCGGCTGGGGAGCGAGGACTTCGCGTTGCTGGTGGATTACGAGGACGAGTACCAGCCGGGCGCCGCGCGCTTCGACATGGGCGGCCGCACCAGCCTGGTGTACGTGCCGATGCTGATCGCCGCCCTGGAGATGCTGCTGGGGTGGGGCCCGGAAAACGTGCAGGCGTACTGCCATGCCTTGATGGCCGATGCCGTCGCGGAGGCACGGGCGCTGGGGTACGTGGTGGAAGACGAGGCGTGGCGGGGCTGGCACATGTTCGGCCTGCGGCTGCCGGAGCGGGTGGATGCAGCGCGCCTGCAGGCCCTGCTGCGCGAGCGCCGCGTCACCGTCTCCCTGCGCGGCGATGCCGTCCGCGTGGCGCCCGGCGTCTACAGCGAAGCCCCGGACGTGGACGCGCTTCTCGACGCCCTGCGGACCGCCGCCGCCTGACCCGACGCCATCCCCAAATCAGAAGCGCCCCCGTCCGTTGCGGCCGGGGGCGCTTTACGCGGTGATGATCGCCGCGAATCCTGCCGCGGCCAGCCGGCGGGCGGTTCGCGGCAGCTCGGCGTGTGTGCGGAGCGAGTCCAGGTAACGTTCAGGCACAAGAGGAGCGCGGTGTAGTGAACGGCGGTGCCGTTCCGCCGCGGCGAGCACCGCCCCGCTGTCCCGTCGCCACAGCCTGCCGATGAACGCATCCGGATCCAGCGGCCGAATGCCGAGCGGCCGCAGCAGGTCCGGCGGAAAGTGCTTCGCGTTGCGCGTGATGATGAATTCCGCCTCGTGGTGCACCGCCAGCGCGATCACGTGGCGGTCGCCCTCGTCCGGCAGCACCAGCCCATCCGCCGCACCCTCGTAGCCCGTTCCCCACGCCTCCGGAAACGCCGCGCCCATCTGCCCGACCAGGTGCGCGCACTGCTGATCGGTGAGCCCCGCGTTCGAACGCAGGTTGCGCACGCACTCGTCCACGATCTGCTCGGACCACAGGGGCTCGAACAGGCCGTCGACGGCAAGGTGCAGCAGCAGGTTGCGAAGCTGGAACGGAAAGAGAACGTTCGCGTCCAGCACCGCGGCCGGGCCGGCGCGCATTAGTAGCCCAGGCCCAGCCGATCGGTGTAGTCGGCCATCTCCTCCAGTGCGCGCAGCTTTTCGGAGCGCGAGGGCTGGGCGCCGCGCCGCATGCCCATCTTGTAGGTGAGCAGGTCGAGCACGGGAACGCGCCGGTGCGTCCCCACCCGCCGGAAGGGGATGGCGCCCTTTTCGAGCAGGTCGATGAGCGTGGGCCGCGACATGCCCAGCATGCGTGCTGCCTGGCTGGTAGACACTTCTTCCTCCCCGCTGGCGATGGTGTGTACCGCGACGGCGTGCCCTACGGAAAGGTCGTCGAGAATGCGGAGGAGCATGCGGGCCACGGGCGGCGAAAGCTCCAGCCGCTCGATGTGCACGCTGCCGGATGGATCCGGCGCCTGCTGCACCGCATCGGCGACGACTTCACGCGCCAGAAGCGCCGCCTGTGAAAGCTGCGCATCGGGTTGAATGACGCCGATGGGTTCTGCGACAACCATTGGGCACGGTTCCGGTTCAGAAAACTTGCGCCTCCAACATAATCAACATCCGCAATCCACGCAATATCCGCAGCAAGTGCAAATCCGGCTCAGCCGCTTCCTCACCGCTGAATCCCTGCTCAATCAGCGTTAGTACAACACTACCTCGACCCGCCTGTGGCTCATTCCGAGCGCCCACGTTCCGCCTCTCGCGGGCACTCCCTCACTCCCTCACTCCCTCACTCCCTCACTCCCTCACTCCCTCACTCCCTCACTCCCTCACTCCCTCACTCCCTCACTCCCTCACTCCCTCACTCCCTCACTCCCTCACTCCCTCACTCCCT
>DASTVC010000098.1:0-9114 GCA_035759295.1 Longimicrobium sp.
TGGCCGAGAAGGACGTGGGAATGCGCCGGGTAATCGTCCAGTCCCACCACACCAGGGCCGCGTCGTCTACCTGGTCACGCAGCGCCTGCTCGAGCCACCAGAGATAGGCCCGGTGCCAGGGGAGAAACAGCCGGGCCTGAACCGAGGTGCGCCGGCTGGCCTGATGGTGCCAGCAATACCAGCCCGGTGCCCCGTGCAGGCCCGCGATGTAGTTGAAGCTCTTGTTGTCTAGCCGCGCCTGCAGGGCACGCATGGCGGTCGCCAGATTCACGACGGCCGCATCCTCGGGCACACCGGCTTCGGTGCGATAAACCATCGATCCTGCCATGAATCGACCTCCATGAGGGGGTGATCGATGAACCACCACGTGCTTACGCCGAGCATCCAGAGGCCGGGAACCGTAAAGCGGCGCCTCCCGGGAATCTCGAATGCGTCCGCTGGGCCGCTACGGGAATCACGCGCTCGGAGAGGTGGATCACCCGCCGCGCGATCCGGGCGGGGCGCGCGGTTGCGCCCCTTGGCGATTGGATGGGAGCGACGATGGATTTTCCGCCGCGACACCAGCCACCTTCCTGCATAAGCCGTCCTGCACCACGAGCATCGCCACCCGGTCGAGAGTTGTCGTTGCCGAGGACAATGGATGATGTGGGGCTCCCTCATCGAATATCACCAAGATCCTTGACGAATATCGATTAATCGATTATTGATAATCGATATTCGACGGACACACCTCACCCTCAGGCTTCCATGCCCAGACCGAATCCCGACGCCCTCACCCTGACCCGCAGGCTCCTGCGCGTCCTGATCCGGCTCAACCAGCTGATGGGCGCCGGCATCCTGGCGCTGCTGGTCGCCACCCTGGTCGCCGAGGGCCCGGTCATGGGCGCGCTCGGCATCCCGGCATCCGGGCAGAACAGCCGGCTCGTCCTGGGGATGCGCGCGATCATGGTGCTCGGAATCGCCGCGGTGCCCATCGCGCACGTCGTCCTCACGCGGCTGCTGACGATCGTCGAGACGGTAGGCGACGGCGATCCCTTCGTGATGGAGAACGCCGGCCGCCTGCAGCGGATCGCGTGGGCGGTGCTGGGGCTGGAGCTGCTGCACCTCTGCGTGGTCGGCGTCGCGGCGGGCGCATCCACCGACCAGACGCCGCTCGACATCGGCGGAGGACTCTCGGTTACGCGATGGCTGGCGGTGCTGCTGCTCTTTGTTCTCGCGCGGGTGTTCGAGCAGGGTGCCCGCATGCGCGAGGATCTGGAAGGGACGGTCTGACGATGCCCATCATGGTCAAGCTGGACGACGTGCTCTACGCGCGGCGGATGACGCTGACGGAGCTCTCGGAGCGCGTGGGGATCACGCTCGCGAACCTCTCCATCCTCAAGACCGGCAAGGCCCGCGCGATCCGCTTCTCCACGCTGGATGCGATCTGCGCGGCGCTGCAGTGCCAGCCGGGAGACCTGCTGGAGTACATCCCCGGGCCGCCTGTGCCCGACGACGACTGATCACCGCACCACACTCTCGAAGGAGTCGCACCATGCACACAGTCTCGACGCTCCGCCTGAACGTTCTCCGCGCGGCATACGCGCTGATCGCGGTGGGGATGGGGTCCATGATCTGGCCGTTGATCCTGCAGCATCCCGCCGGCGTCGCGCGCATGACGGGCGTGGTGTGGAGCATGCTCGGCGCGATCACGCTGTTCTCGGCGTTGCTGGGCATCCGTTATCCGCTCAAGATGCTGCCCCTGCTCCTGATCGAGCTGGCGTGGAAGACGATCTGGGTGCTCTCCTTCGGGCTCCCGCTCTGGCTGGCGGGCCAACTGGACGCCGCCACGGCGGAAACGCTGAAGGAGTGCCTGTTCGGCGTGGTGCTGGTGCCGCTGGTGCTGCCGTGGGGGTACGTGTGGACGCAGTACGTCCGCGCGCCGGGGGATCGGTGGCGCGGGCAGGCATCCGCGCCCGTCGTCCCGCCGAATTCCTCCGTGGTGGCGGGGTAATCGGACGCAGCGGCTCGAACGCGAACGCCGGCGGTGAACCGGCGGGATCGTCCAGGGAGCGCGGGGCTGGAACCCCGCGTTCAGATCGCCAGCAGGTACGGCTGGAACAGGCAATCGGGGGAGAGCAGCACGTAGAAGTATCCTCCCCATCCCTCGAATTCTCTTGCTCCGGCCTCCACGAAAACGGGGATCCCGTTGTGGAATGTCACCGGGTCCGGGTCGAGCTGCTCAGGCAGGAGATGACGGGGCGGATGTCCTTCGGTGGGGTAGCGGCGTTTATTTACGAAGATGGGCTGAAACGTCTGGTACCATTCCGTTTTCCCCGCATAGGGTGGAAGATGGGACGGCAGCGCCTCCGCGAGCGGTTGTCCCGCGACCAGCGTATCCCCCGTGATCCCGCTCACTTCACCCGCAAGCCGCACCAGGCGCCCGTCGCGGACCCCGCACAGGGTTACGGAATCCGGCGACGCCGCGGCCAGCTCAGCCGCGACGCCGGCTGATCGCCCGGAAGTTTCGACGGGGCGTGCGGCCGCGCTGGAAATGCAGCCCGCGCCAACCATTCCTGCAAGCAACACGTACACGGTCGTTCGCATGGGTCTCCGGAACTGGTGGTGACCACGACGCCTGAAAGCCGGGTTAGGCATCGCTACAGAACAGGCTACCGTGCGGGCTCGGCGTTCGGGAGCGTGACCGCGGGATTGTCTCCCACGACGGTCGTCCACTCGCGGACGCGCCAGGACATGACCAGGCCATTGCGCACGTAGGGGTCCGCCGCGGCGAACGCCTCGGCGGCGGCCGGCGACGAGCCGGAAAAGAGCAGCACGGCACCGTCCACGGGATTGTCGAGTGCGCCCGCGAGCACCAACTCACCCCGCGCATGCGCATCCCGCGCAAGCTGAAGATGCTCCGCGCGAAACGCCGTGCGCCGCTGCAGGTAGTCGGGCGCGACGTCGTAGAACAGCAGGTAGTGCATGGCCGCCTTCCGCAACGAGGGGTCAACAGCTGAGGGGGGGCCATCATCGGGGCCCCGGGAACGGTGGTCCACAGCGACTCGCCGCCTGAACAGGACCGGTGAAAACACGGTCGGCAGCCGCAGACGGAATCACCCGCGGCTGCCGAAGGTTTCCTCCGGACCCACCACCCGGCAGATCAATTCAACAGCTCGATGAACTCATCACGAGAGAGCTCGACATCGCGAAGGATCTTGCTCATGAGCCCGGGGCCGATGGTTTCACCCGCGTGTACCGGTACTACAGTCGCACGCCCATCCGGATGCTGGAGGAAATGGTAGCTGCCTTTGATCCGGATCACCTCGAACCCGGTCTTGCCCAAAGCCCGCACCACTTCGGGCCCCGTGGGACGCGGCAAGACGGCTCACGACGCAATCGAGATCCGCTGAACACCAACGAACGCCAGCGGCTCGCTTTCTTCGCCCTCGACCTCCAGGCAGAGCTCGACTGCCTCGCGCACGCGTTCCATGAGCTCGTCCAGCGAACGTGCCTGTGTATGACAGCCCCGGAGCGCCGGCACGGACGCTACGTAATAGCCGGCCGAGTCGCGCTCGATCACGACGTCGAACTCTCCCTGCATGCTCCCTCCGAAGACGAATGCTCCGTATCCCCGCCTGGAGAATCACGCGAATTGACTACGACGCGCAAGGGGTCCATCAAGCAAGAACCGCCGCCCTGGTGCCTGTGACATCCGCTCATCCCACGGTTCCGGCCGCTGGTCACGCGCGGATGCCTCCGGACACGCTCTCCCTGACGCGCGTCCGCCGCGCGCGTAGGCTTCCCCACCCTGCCCTCGCGCCGCTCCCGCGTCATATCAGGCCGCCAATCCCCCGCCTTCACTTGCCCCGATGAGACGCTTCGTCTTCGCCCTCGCCACGCTGGCGGCCCTCGCGTGCGGCCGCGCCGAGCCCGCGGAAGAGTACGGGTTCATCGCGCTGCTGGGCCGCGACACGATTTCGGTGGAACGGGTGACGCGCAGCGGGAACACGGTGACGAGCGACGCGATCGACCGGTTTCCGCGCGTTCGCCGGCGGCACACGCGCATCGAGCTGGGCCCCGACGGCGGCATCCGGCGTCTGGTGATGCAAATCCACACGCCCAGCGAGCCGCCCGATCAGCGCGAGCGCCGCGTGGTCGCCGAGGTGTCGGACGATTCCGTGCGCGTCTCCAAGCGCGACGAGGCGGGGACGGTAACGCGCGCGTTCGCCACGCAGGGCGGCACGGCCATGGCGCACGTTCCGCAGATGTACAGCCTGTACGAGCTGTACTTCGCCGCCGCCCTCCGGCGCGCCGCGGCGGCGCACCGCGCGCCCGGCGACACGGTGCAGATGCGGCAGTTCTACATCGACCGCGAGTTCGACGCCTTTCCGCTGCACCGCGGCGTGGTGCGGCTGCTCCCCGGCGGCCGCGCGGAGATCCGGCACGACTGGCTGGCCGGCACCGGCGAGGCCGCGTTCGACTCCGCCTACCACATGCTGAGCTACTCCGGCGCGCGCACCACGTACCTGGTGGACGTGCGCCGCCTCCCGTCGCCCCCCGACGTCGGCGACGTCGCCGAGCGGTTCGAGGCGCGGGAGGCGCAGGGCGGCGGGTACAGGCAGCTGAGCGTGCGCGACACCGTGACCGCCCGCATCGGCGCCGCCGCGTTCACCGTGGACTACGGCCGGCCGCTGGCGCGCGGGCGCGTGCTGCTGGGCAACGTCATCCCGTACGACCGCGTCTGGCGTACCGGGGCCAACGCCGCCACCCAGTTCACCACCTCGGCGCCGATCACGCTCGCCGGCCTCTCGCTGCCCGCGGGCACGTACACGCTGTGGACGATCCCTCGTACGCGCGGCGTGGAGCTGATCGTCAACCGCCAGACCGGACAGTGGGGCACGCAATACGGCCCCGCACACGATCTCGGCCGCGCGCCGATGACGACGGAGACGCTCGCGGCACCCGTCGATCAGTTCACGATCTCGGTCGATGCAGCGGACGGACGGCGCGGAACGCTCGTGATGGAATGGGGCACCTTCCGCTGGACGGCGCCGATCGAGGTGCGGGGAGGATGAGCGGGGCCTGGCCTGCAGCATTTCAGCGCCAGGCGAGGCCGGGCATCGTCGCCGGGATGGCGCGTCAGCCGATCCTGACCACGTTTTTCGCCTGCAGCCCCTTCGGGCCTTCGACCACATCGAAGGTGACGCGGTCTCCTTCATGGAGCGTCTTGTACCCCTCCGCGACGATCGAGGCGTGATGGACGAACACGTCCGGGCCTCGCTCCCGCATGATGAACCCGTAGCCCTTCGCCTCGTTGTACCACTTCACGGTGCCCTCCTCCGCCATACCTGAGCACTCCTTTCCGAGATCGAGTGAGTCGCCTGCAACCGTGTGTCAGAGCCGGCGCGAGTACCACGGCGCCGCGAGTGCCATGGGGCCAGCAGCGGGTATTTCGCGATCAGGCGGAGTTCAGCCGCCGGCCACGTCGCGCGCGAGGGAGCGTTCTCCCTGCAGGGCGTAACGGACGGGATGGCCCTCGGGCGAATACCGGAGCAGCGCTTCCGCGACCCGCCCGGGGCCCACAAAGTAGAGGGGGACCCACCAGGCCATGCCCTTGCGCCGGGTAAGGTAAAGGTACGGAAGAAACAGGAAACGCTGCGCGCGTGCAGAAGTGATGTCTTCCCATAAAGCATGGTTTACCCGGTACATGCGCATCCCCGCCGGCGTGATCTCGAGGCGAAAGACCCAGAACGAGTAGGCCGTGAAGATCACGAAGAGCGCGACCGGGAAAAGAAGCGCGTCCGCGATGCTGCTGAATGAGCGTTGATGCTCGCGCTGCAGGTCCGTAATCCCCAGCACGAGCGTTGGGCTGAAGATCACCAGGAGGGCTGCGCTCCAGCCAAGGACGGGAATGCGGAAGACCGCGCCGGAAATAGAACTCATGGATGTATGCCGCCCAAGTTTACGTCGTGAGAGTCGCGGATCGCGAGCCGCGAGCGACTCCCGCTCACGTGCCGGGCCAACGATATCCATCCCGAGCGGCGACAGGCAAGAGAAATGGGCACTGCCTCGTCGCGAGCTCCAGCATCGAGTTCGCGGTCCCGAGGTTCAGCGGGGCGCCTGCCCGGCCGACGGTGCGGCACGCATGAGGATGCCGAGCCCCGCGAGATATCCGAGGATCGGTGAGACGCCGTAGCCCATCGCCGGAACCGGAAAGTTCTCCAGGAACGGTGTCGGCAGTGTGGGCGCTACCCTCCGGAAGGCAACAGTTCGTAGGTGGTGATCTCCAGCTGGTGTCCGTCTGGATCCTGGAAGTAGATGGAGTGTGCGGCCTGGTGATCCTGGAAGGTGAACGGAATTCCGCGCCGCTCCAGGTCCTGCTGCGCTGCCATGAAGTTGGCGTGGTCCACCCGGAACGCCACGTGCCGCACGCAGATGGTGTCGCGCCCCGGCGGCGGGTGCGGCGTGGCACTCCCCACCGGGAACAGGGCCAGGGCGGTGTCACCCTTGCCCACCACAGCGGGAAAGGATCCCCACACGTCACGATAAAGCCGCTCCAGTCCAAGCACGTCCCCGTACCAGCGCGCGGAGGCTTCTACATCGCGCACGAGGAGCGCCACGTGATCGATGCCCTGCACCTGGAACATGGCGGTGATTCTGAAAATGCGCTGGGGATTGGGAAGTGGATGCGCCTCGGACGCTCCCCTCGAATCGCTAGTCGGCGCCCCGGGTTTGGGACTACTCCGCGGAGCGCGGCCTCGCCTGTGGCGCCGGCATCTGGCGAGTTGCAAATCGCCGGACCTACTCGCTTGACGGCCCATCACGCAGAAGGACACCGAGACCCGCGAGATATCCGAGGATCGGTGAGACGCCGTAACCCATCACCGGCACCGGGAAGTTCCCCGCGAACACAGCCAGCAGCGTGATCGTCACGTACGCACCCAGTGCGAGACCCGCGTGCCTTCCGGCTCCGCGGCCCGCGAGAAAGAAAGGGAGAGGCAACAGCAGCAGCGAGACCACCGCCGCCACGGCCCAGCCTGTCCCCAGGCCCGCAGCCAGGCCAACGATGCCCTCCACGTAGGGAACCGGCGCAAGCGGATCCCGTCGCAGCCAGGACAGACCCGCCAGAACGGGCAGAACCAGCAGGCACGCCAGCCGCAGCGGATCCCGCCCCGCCAGAGGGAGCAGCAGAATCAGGCACCCTGCCGCAAAGGCCGTGGCCTGCGCGGCATCCGGCTGGAGCAACAGGAGCAACGCCACACCCACGGCGACCCCGGTGGAGATCCACCATCCTCGCGCCTGTGCCAGGCCCTGCAACGCAACCATCAGCAGGGGGAGCAGGACTGCGGCGGCGTGCAGGCGCACCGGCCCCAGCGGCACCCAGCGATGAACCCCGTCTGCACCCGGGGCCAGCAGTGTCGCGGCCAGCACCGCCAGCGTAAGCACGGCGGCGAAATCGAACCACCTCCCTCGCCCGGGCGAGCTGCGCGTTCGCCACAGGCCCAGGCACAGGAGCGTGCCCACCACCCACGCGGCGAGATTCTGCCCCCACAGCGCCGCGGGCACATCGGACATCCGCATGGTGAGCACGCCCACCACCAGAGCCGGCACGGGCGCCAGCAGATACGGCACGAGTACAGGACGTGAGCTCGCCAATTACTTCTCCAGGGTCATGGACGGGTGTTGAGGGATGATGATGATGACGATCCGCTGGCGGCGATGCAACGGACCGCCCGGCGAGCGGCTGCGATGAGGCCTGGATCGCCCGCGCGACTTCGGAGGGCTCATCCAACGGTTGGACTTCGTGGCAGGGCCGGGCGTGCGTCATCTGGCGGCCGTGCCATCGACCTGCCCGAAGTCGATCGCTTCCGCGGCTGCCTCCCGCCGTGATGTGCGGAGTGCGTTCCACGCGCCCATCGCCGTAAGCGATGCCGCCAGGAACGTTCCGAGCACGGCCAGCAGGTTCGCCGCGAACGCCACGAGACTGATCCCGGAGACGTCCGGACTGATCGCGCGAACTCCGGTAGCCGCCTGGATGACGACGGCGGTCACGAAGCTGTATGCCCCGCCGGTGAGCGAGATGAGCAGCGCTTCCCGCTCGCGTCGGGGAAGCTCGAGCAGCGGCAGCACCGCGGCACTCGCAATCAGCCACACGCCCAGCATCAGAAGCGCGGAATGGGCAGCCGTCCACACGCGGCCCGATCGGCTCGCCTCCTCGACGACGGCCGCGTAGCCGCACAGAAGTCCGGCGAGGAGGATGATCGCGCCGTGCAGAACCAGCCGCCGCTGTGCGTCGGGTTGCGCCACCATGGTTTGCCGCTCCGAAAATGTTTGCGGATACTCACCACCCTGCGCCCAGCCCCTCCCGGCGCATTGCGTGCCGGGGAGGGGAGGCAGCGATCCCTTCAGCTCAGCTCCCGGCGTTCACCACCGCGATCTGGGTGTTGACGCGAATGTTGTATTGCGCGTCCAGGCCCGGCGTCTCGTATTCGGTGAACGCGAGGTTCACCCCCGGGCGGAAGATGAGGCAATGGGTCGATCCGCCGAAGTGGAACATGCCCAGCTGATCGCCCTTCTGCACGTGGTCACCCGCCTTGACCGTGATCTGGCAGCTCGACACCTCCGCCATGCCCACCGGCATCACGCACATCAGCCCGATGTCGGGGTTGTCGGCCTCGATGAAGATGAGCGCGCGCGTGGCCACGGCCGTGAGGAACGCCTGGGAGTTGTTGGGCCCGGCGGGGTCCGGCCCCGCGGGATCGAAGAACCCCTGGTAAAGGTTCTCCAGGTAATAGGAGCCGTTCACCACGTAGGCCTTCCGGATTGTCCCGCTCACCGGGCTGTGCCAGCGGTGGAAGCTGAGCGCGCTGAGGAACGCCTGGTAGACCGTGGCTCCTCCCGCGAACTGGGGCGTGTATTCATCCCAGTTCAGCATGTTCTCCAGCGAGTAGGGCTGGCCCTTGAGCCAGAACATGTCCGAGAGCGCAACGTCCCGCTTCACCGCCAGCGGCGCCGATTCGCAGGCGTTGACGATCACGCTGTCGTCGCCCACTCCGGACACGGGCCGCACACCCTCCCGGAAGGTGCGGGTGAAGAAGTCGTCCCAGGACTTGAAGCCGTAGTACTCGTCGC
>DASTVC010000099.1:0-10618 GCA_035759295.1 Longimicrobium sp.
GCCCCGGCCCTTCGCACTCGCCGCACGGCGGGTCCGCCTCCCCCGTCCGCCTCCCCCGCGTCCGCCTCCCCCGCGTCCGTCCCTCCGGCGGGAGAGGGAGCGGCGCGCGAGGCTTCGGGCCCGGCCGATCCACCGCCTTCCCTTTCCACCTCTCCGCCCTCCCCGGAGTCTCCCCCGGAACGGTGGACGCTTCCCTGGTTCCGCGGCCGCCACGCAGGCGAGACGATCGTCGTCTGCGGCTGTGGCGCCTCGCTCTCCACCCTGCGGCACCCCGAGCGGTTCATCACCATCGGCGTGAACGACGTGGGGCGCCTGTTCCACCCCGACTACCTGGTGGTGCTCAACGCGCCGCGGCAGTTTCGCGACGACCGCTGGCGCCACGTGGCCGAGAGCCGCGCCCGGGCCGTGTTCTCGCACCTGGACCTGCCGCTGGAGCACGCGCCGGTGGTCCGCTTTCGCCTGGGCCGGCGCGGCGGCACCGGCCTGGACGATCCCTCGGCGCTCCCCTACACGCGCAACTCCCCGTACGTGGCGGTGGCGCTGGCCATTCACATGGGGGCGCGGCGCATCGGGTTGATCGGGGTGGATTTCACCGACCACCATTTCTTCGGACCGACGGGCCGGCATCCACTCATCCGCTCCCTCCCGCGCATCGACGACGAATACGGGCGGCTGCACCAGGCCTGCGCCGCGCGCGGCATCGAGCTGGTCAACCTGAGCGCGGAGAGCCGCCTGACCTCTCTGCCCAGGATGTCGCCGGACGCCTTCGCGAGGGCCGGCGGTCCGGTGGCCGCCTCGGGGGGCGGCGGCCTGGACCGGGCCCGCGGCGGCGACTTCATCGCCGATGCACCCGCCATCCCTGGCCCTCCCGGGGAGACGGACGGGGCTGCGCACGGACGCGGGGACCGCGCGGCCGCCGTCCGGATCGTGCGGGACGCCGGCTCTTCCGGCGGCGGCGCGGAGGGCGGGAACGGGTCCGCGCCCGCCCCTCACGCCCCGCGTCCGCCCGGCGCTGGCGATGGCGGCCACCTCCTGGCGCGGGCGCTCCGCATCGTGTCGTACGCCACCACGCCGGTGGTGGGGGTGCCGGCGATCCTGGCGCGCGCGGTGTCGGCCGTGACCCCGCACGCCTGCCGCACGGTGTGGAGCGACCGCGCCTACCGCAACGGCGCGGCCTTCGAGGGCGACGTGGAATACCTCCACGCTCCACGGGCCGCGGCCGAGCTGCTGGACGCCGCCGACGTGGTGATCGTGCACAACGGCAAGGTGGCGCTGGAGCACGCCGCGCTGCTGCGTGGCAAGGCGGTGGTGACGGTGGCGCACCAGGGGATGTGGAACGTGGACCAGCGGTGGGTGGACGACGGCTTTCCCGGGGTGGTGGTGGCCCAGTACGTGGCCACCCTGCCCGAGTTCGCGGGATGGGCCGCGGTGCCCAACCCGGTGCCCCTGTGGGAGCCGGCGTACCAGCCGGGGGAGAAGTCGGAGCCCGTCACCCTCTGCTACACGCCCGCCGTCAAGCTGGGGTCGTATCCCCCGGGGCACCGGCTGTACAGCCACGGCAAGGGCTACGGCGCCACCCTGGCCGTCCTCGACCGCCTGGCGGCCGAGGGGGGAGTGCGGCTGGAGGTGGTCCGGGGCCGTCCGGTGGCGCACGCCGAGTCGCTGGCCATGAAGCGGCGGTCGCACATCGTGATCGACGAGTGCGTGACCGGCGGGTACCACCGCAACAGCCTCGAGGGGCTGGCGGCGGGCGCGGTGGTGGTGAACGGAGTGGGCACCGTGCCCGGCGTGGCCGAGCTGCTGCGGCGGTGCACCCGCCCCGGCGCGCCGGTGCCGTTCGTCTCCGCCACCCTCGACGACCTCGAGGCGGTGCTGCGCTCGCTGCTGGCGGGCGGCGAAACGGCGCTGCGCGAGGAGGGGCTGCGCAACCGCCGCTGGATGGAGGCGCACTGGGACTTCCGCGCCCAGTGGACGCGCTTCTGGGAGCCCGCCCTGGCGCGGGCCCTGGAGCACGCGCGCCGCCCCCGCGCCCCGGCCCCCGCGCCGGTCGCCGCCGTCGTCGAATGGGCAGGGGCCGGGGGGAGCGTCGTGGAGGCGACTCCGCCCTTTCCGCGGCCTCCCGCCGTCGCGGCCGGCATGGAGGACCTGACGGTGGTGATCCCGCACGGCGGCGGCGCCCAGCGCCTGCGCAACCTGCGCTGGACGCTGGCGCGGCTGCGCGAGGCAGGGGTGCGTGAGGGGGTCGTGGTGGAGATGGGCCCGCGGCCGGTGGCGCGCGAGCACGCGCTGGCCGCGGGGTTTCGCCACGTGCGCGCCGAGGGGGAGGGCGGGTTCCACAAGACGCGGGCGATGAACGTGGCCATCCCCCTGGTGCGGACCACCCGCTTTCTGTGGCTGGACGCCGACATCGCGGTGGGCGCGGACTTCCTGCGCCGGGCGCTGGACGAGATGGAGCGCCGGGAGCTGGACGTGCTGGTCCCCTGGACGTCGGTGCGCTACCTGGACGCCCTCGACACGGCCGGCGTGCTGGCCGGTACCCTGGACCCCGCGGGGTGCCGGCCCGTGAACGTGCTGTACAGCGCGAACGGCGCCAGCGGCGGCGCGCTGCTGCTGCGCACCGATTTCGTAAAGCGGTACGGGGGGATGTGCGAGGAGTTCCGCGGGTGGGGATACGAGGACGGCGCCTTCATGGCCCGCGCGCGGGTGCTGGGGCGCGCCGCGGCCACGGAGCGTGAGGATGCCCACCTGCATCACGCCCACCACGGCGGCGGGGGGCCGCGGTCCAACCCCCGGCTGGAGAAGAACGCCGCGCTGGTGGCCGAGACCCGCGCGCTGCGCACGCCGCGGGCGATGCTGGACCGGTTTCCCGTCCCCGCGCACTTCACGCCCCCCTGGCTGGGCACCCGGCGCATTGCCGGCGCGCCCGGCGCCGAGGAGGTGGTGCACGCCCTGGCGGCGCTGTACGGCCCCGCCGTGTCGCCATGCGGGCCGGACGACGCTCCCGACGCCGTCGCGCGTCCAGATCCGTCGCGTACCGCGTACGAGGCGGCGGTCGAGCTGGCGTGCGCGCTCGTTCCCGCGCCGTCCGCGCCCCCCGCCGGCCCCGCCGATCCGCCCCGTCCGCGCCGGCGGGAGCGGGCCGCGGCCGGTTCCGGAGTGCAGTAACCGCGCGTCCGGGAGATGCCCGGACGGCGGACCTTTTTAATGGGGAGACGATCATGGCCACGTTCAATCTGCAGCAGCAAGCCTTCACCCTGTCGATGGTCGCGAGCGCGGGAGACGACGACACCGGGAGCCCGGGGGTGATCGAGTCCGAGCTGGAGTTCACCATCGACGAGTTCCTGAAGGACGCGGAACCGCTGATCGGCACCTGGTCCCTCGCGTGGGGGCCGGTGGTGTACGAGTCGGGATCGCCCGTGGCCGCGAACGCGATGTTCGTGGCCCAGGGGACGGATGCCGGCGGCAACCCGGCGTACGTGGTGGCCATCGCGGCCACCAACCTGCGCTCTCACTTCGACGTGATCACCGAAGACCTGGACGTTACGCTTACGGCGTGGCCGTCGTCCTGGCCGGCGCAGCCCCCCTCCACCCTGCAGCCCAACATCACCCAGGGCACCATCGACGGGGTCGACGCGCTGCTCGATGCGGTCGATCCATACAGCCCGGGGGGCACCCTCCAGGACTTCCTGAGCGGGGCCCGGAGCACCTCGGCGACGCTCATCTTCACCGGCCACAGCCTGGGTGGAGCGCTTGCGCCGGCGCTTGCCCTGGCGCTGTTCGGCGCGCCCTCCACCGGGTCGCTGAACCCCGCCGACTGGGGAGCCGTCTACCTCTATCCCACGGCGGGGCCCACGGTAGGTGACCAGGACTACGCCAGCTTCTGGAACTCCGTGTTTCCGCCGGTGACGGATTCCAGCCAGCTGCAGTGGAACCAGCTCGTGTGGAACACCATGGATGTGGTGCCGCACGCGTGGGCGAACATCACCGCGCTCGACAAGATCTATTCTCCCCAGATCAGCACCAGCGGGTGCCTGGGCATCATCATCGCCGGGCTGGTGCTGGAGGTCCTGGAAGCCGGCGGCACCTTCGTGCAGCCGAACAACATCTCTCTCCCCGGTACCTTCTCGGTGTGGTCCGGGTCGTCGTCGAGCTCGCCCATGATTCCCTACTTTCTGGTCGAGACGCTGTACCAGCACGTCTACGCGTACTTCGAGCTGCTGGGCGTCGACGAGCTGCTGACCGCGTCCCCGTCGTATTTCCCCACGGTAACCGATCCTACGGCCAACCCCACCGCTCCGCCCGCGGTCGTGGCGCTGTGCACGGCGCTGGTGAAGAAGGCCGGCAGCCTGTGCAGCGGCCCGTCCGCGGGCTGCGGCAGCTCGTCGGCGGGTTGATGGCGCGCGATGAAGCCGCGCCAGGAGATGCGGAACCGTCGCCGGGCTGATCCGGAACCGCCCACCGACTGATCCCGTTTTCCCTGGTTCGCTGTGCATTCATGGGAGACATTTTCACCGGCGGCGCAGGAACGAAATGAGAGGACGCAGAGAACCCGCGAAAGTTCTCTGCGTCCTCTCCCTTTCAACCCTGCACCTCTGCGTGAAACCGCGTTCGCATGAGTGCACAAGGAACTCATGGAACGTATGACGTCCACATTCACGACGATCAGACTGTTGATCCACGACGCAAAACGCTTTCGCATCCGCTTTTTCCGGGTTCATCGCGGATTTCGTTGCATGCGTCGCGGGAAGCGGTGGCGGGTTCACCATGCGCGACACCGTGTCCCGCACTTCGGCAGTCGCGGGGCGCACCGGGCGTTTCTGGGGATGTCGGCAACGGCAGGCGGACCGAAGCTCGGCAGGGGGCCATCCGCATTTTTTCTGGCAACCCCTTTCCCGCCGCAGCGCCCCGCGACCCACCATTCCGGCTTCACCCGATGCGCGATCCCGCGAACCGTACCCTCGCGCAAACCCCCGCGGGAACGCCCCTGGCCTTCTCGCAGGCCCCAGGCTTCACCAGATCGCGCATCGGGTGTTCGTGAAAGGCGGCTCCGGTGCGCTGCGGGGACGTCGGAGCAGGGCTCGGGGACGAGGATGGCGGGATAGGTATCTCCCAAAAAACGCGGATGGCCCCCTGCCGTGTGTCCGTCCCTCTGCCGTTCCCGACGCGTCCACGCACGTGTGGAGCAACCCCCCGCCTGCCGCCGTGCCCTGACACCCTTCCACTGCATCGCGGGTCATCCCACCACAGAGCGTGATGCGCACTTTGCAACCAGATCCGCGATGGACCGTTTTCCGGCTCTTCGCATTTCCACCCCTTCCATCTTCTGGACCCTCGTCGGCTGGCGCTCCGTCCGCTCACATTGGTGAGGCTCCGCTCCATGACAACAGAGGAAACGGCACGAGAAAACTCCGTTAACTCCGTTGACTCCGTTGACTCCGTTGACTCCGTTGACTCCGTTGACTCCGTGTGAGGCCAATCCGCTGGCGGACCCCGGGACAGGGCCGGAGGAAACGGCACCAGAGCCGGTTCCCGCATCCCCTGACGCGTTCTTTCCATGCCTGTCCGGATACGCCTCCGAGACGTGCGCGCATCCAATAAATTTTTGTATTTGATCCGTACGCGGCCGCACTAGATTGCAGGTGTGCAGGTCCCAGCGGTCCCACCCTCCCGTCCGTCCTCCCATCATGCTTCGTGTATCTGCCGCGCTGGTCGCGCTCGCCGGCTTTACGGGCGTTTTCGTGCTGCGCGCCGAACCTGCCCAGCAGGGGGCGCCCGTGCTCGGCGTGCTGCGCACGGCGCCGGAGACGGTCGCGCAGCCGGAGGCCATCGTCACCGTCACGTTCGACCGGCCGGTCGCGGGCGGGCTGGACGAGATGGTGGACGCGGAGGCGCTCTTCCACATCGACCCCGCGGTGGAAGGCAAGGTGGAGTGGCGCGACCCGGTGACGCTGCGCTTTACCCCCGACGCGCCGCTGCGCCCGGGCACCACCTACACGGTGACGGTCGACGACGACTTCGCGGCCATGGACGGCGCGCGGCTGCCGCGTCCGCACCGCTTCACCTTCCGCGTGGAGCGGGCGCGGGTGCTGACCGGCTGGCCCGTGGGGCCGCACCTGCAGCCGCGCTTCCTGGAGCCGGAGCCCCGTTTCTTCGTCCTGCTGAGCAGCGCCGCCGACCCCGCCGAGCTGGCCGCCGCCTCGCGCCTTACGCTGGACCCCGCGTGCGAGGGGCCGTCGACCATCGCGCTGCGCGGCGTGCGCACGGGCCGGATCGGCGAGGGCGACCCGGAGTGGGTGCGGTACTTCGGCGCGACGGGGAACGACAGCACGCGCGACCTGCGCCGCGTGGTGGAGCTGGCGCCCGCGCGCGCGCTGCCGCCGGGGTGCGCCGGCAAGCTGTGGGTGCCGCAGGGGATGGACCATGTCGACGAGGAACCGCTGGACTGGTCGTTCTCCACCTATGGCCCCCTGCGCGTGGTCGCGGGCGGCTGCCCCAAGCTCGGGGGATGCCACTACGGGCCGGCGACCATCCAGTTCTCCACCCCCGTAAGCGGCGCGGAGGTGCTTCGCCACGTGCACCTGGACCGCGACCGGCCCTTCACGGTGCAGGACACCACGGTGGAGCAGGACCGCTGGACGCTGGAGGGGCGGCTGCAGCCCCGCCGCGGCTACACCATCACGGTGGATCCGGAGATTACCGACGTCTTCGGCCAGCGGCTGGGGACGGCGAAGCGCATCGCGTTCACCACCCCCGGCGTGCCGCCCTCCGTCGTCCATCCGCACGGAAAGCTGGTGGTGGAGCGCGAGGGATTCCGTACCCTGGCCGTGCAGCACGTGAACGTCGACACGCTGGAGGTGGCCGTCGCCGCCGTCCCCGACTCGCTGGAAGGGCGGCTGCTGAGCCGCGGCTGGGGGGGATGGAACGAGGTGTGGGACGCCCTCGCGCCCTCCGCCGCGCGCCGCCGCATTCCCGTCACCGGCGAGCGCGACCGCAGCTCCGTCACCGGCGTCGCCCTCCCCACCCCCGACGCGCGCCGGCGCCCGCGCGGCACCATGATGCTGGTGCAGGTGGGCGGACGCGGCGTCGACACCCTCGACAGCAATCCCCTGGCGCTGGTGCAGGTGACCGACCTGGCCGTGCACGCCCGGGTGGGGGTGGACCAGGCCGCCGTCTGGGTGACGGGGGTAAAGGACGGCCGTCCGGTCGGCGGCGTGGACGTGACCCTGCACGACGCCGACGGCCGCGTGCGGGCCACGGGCCGCACCGACCGCCGCGGCACCGTCATCCTCACCGGCTTCCGGCCCACCCCGCCGCCGGACACGGCCTGCGCGGAGGGGGCCCGGTGCCGCCGGGCCCAGCCCGAGGAAGGCTACGTGGCCGCGCAGCGCGGGGCGGACCGCGCGGTGGTGGGGATCAGCGAGTACGATCCGGACCTGTCGCCGTATCAATTCGGCCTGTACGGCGCCTGGGGCGAGGAGCGCGCACCCGCGGCCGGCGCCGTGTTCACCGAGCGGGGCATCTACCGCCCCGGCGAGCCCGTCTACGCCAAGGCCATCGTCCGCCACGGGCCGCTGGGCTCGCTGGCGCCCCCGGCCCCGGGCGACTCGCTCCGCTGGCTCTTCCGCGGCCGCGAGGGGGAGCCGCTGGGCGAGTGGACGGCCCCGCTCAGCCGCTTCGGCACGGCGGACCACACCTTCCGCCTTCCCGCGGATGCCGGGCTGGGCGACTACGCGGTGGAGATCCGCCTGCGGCGCGACGGGGAGTGGCGGTCCGTGGGCTACGCCAGCTACCAGGTGGCCGAGTATCGTCCCCCCGAGGTCCTGGTGGAGGTGGGGACGGATCAGGCGCCGCGCTTTGCCGGGGACCGCCTGCGCGCCACGGTGGGCGCGCGCTACCTGTTCGGCGCGCCCATGGCCCGCGCCCCCGTGCGCTGGACGGCGCGGCAGTACGCCGTCTCGCCGTGGGAGCTGGAGATCCCGGGGACGGAGGGATGGTACCTGGGCGATTCCGGCGAGTGGTGGGAGGACAGCTGGGAGGCGCCGATCACCCTGGGCGGCGGGACGGATACGCTCGATGCGCGCGGCTACCGCGAGCTGGACGTCGCCCTCCCCGCGCTGACGGACGGCCGCCCCGCCCGCGTGATCGTGCAGGCCGAGGTGGCGGACGCCAACCGGCAGACGGTGGCGGGGGTGACGAGCGTCCTCGTCCACCCGGCGGACTTCTACATCGGCGCGCGGCCGGAGGGGGCCGGCTACTTCTGGACCGCGGGGGCGCCCGTGCGCGTGGGCGTGATCGCCGTGCGCCCGGACGGAGGCAACGTGGCGGGCGTGGCGGTGCAGGGGACGGTTGTCCGCCGCGAGTGGCACGTGGTCCGGCGGCAGCGCGGCCGGGGATTCGACGAGGTGGGCGAATGGGTCTCCGACACCGTCGCCACCTGCCGGGTGACCACCGCCGCCCAGCCGGCGCAGTGCGCCTTCACCCCGCGCGCGGGCGGCGCCTATACCGTCTCGTTCGAGGCGGCGGACGGCCGGGGGCGTGCGGCATCCACCACCTTTACCCGCTGGACCGTGGGCGGCGACTGGGTGCCGTGGAACGACGAGGGGAAGTTCAAGATGGACGTGATCGCCGACCGCGAGCGCTACTCGCCCGGCGACACGGCCACCCTCCTGGTCGCCTCGCCGTTCACCGACGCGGAGGCGTGGGTCACCGTGGAGCGCGAGCGGGTGCTGGAGCAGCGCCGCATCCGCATCACCTCCGGCACGACGACGCTCAAGATTCCCATCACCGAGGCGTTCGCGCCCAACGCCTTCGTCTCCGTCATCGTGGTCCGCGGGCGGAGCGCGCCGCCGGGGACGGTGGATGATCCGGGGCGGCCCACGCTGCGGGTGGGCTACACCCAGCTGCGGGTTACGCCGGAGGTCAAGCGGCTGGCGGTGGAGGTGTCGCCGCTGCAGCCGGAGTATCGCCCCGGCGACAGCGCGCGCATCCGCGTCCGCGTGCGCGACGGCGCCGGCCGCGGGCAGGCGAGCGAGGTGACGCTCTGGGCGGTGGACGAGGGCGTCCTCTCCCTTACCGGCTACGAGACGCCCGATCCGCTGGACCTGCTCTACCAGCCGCGCGGCGTGGGGATGCGGCTGGCCAGCAACCTGGTCGCCGTCGCCCCGCAGGTGCCCGAGGGGCAGAAGGGGACGCGCAACCCCGGCGGCTCCGGCGGGCAGGACCTGATGGGCATCCTCCGCTCGCGCTTCCGGCCGACGGCGTTCTTCATCGGCTCCGCGGTCACGGACCGCAACGGCGAGGTCGTCGTCGCGGGCGAGCTGCCGGACAACATCACCACCTTCCGGGTGATGGCGGTGGCGGTGACCGCGGGCGACCGCTACGGCTCCGGAGAGTCGCCGCTGCTGTCCACGCGCCCGCTCATCGCCCGTCCCGCGCTCCCGCGCTTCATCCGCGAGGGCGACGACTTCATGGCGGGCGTGGTCGTCAACCACCGCTTTGCGCAGGGGGTGGAGGCGCGGGTGACGGCGGAGGCGCGCGGCGTAACCCTTTCCGGCGCGGCGGAGCGGAACGTTTCGCTCCTCACCGGCCGCGGCGCGGAGGCGCGCTTCCGCTTCACAACGCCGGTGGGGGACAGCGCGGTCTTCCGCTTCGGAGTGACGGGGAACGGCGAGGCGGACGCGGTGGAGGTGCGCCTCCCCATCCGCCCCGCCAACCGCCCCGTGGTGCAGACCTCCGCCGGCGTGCTCCGTGACACCGCGACAGTGGAGTTCATCCTCCCCGCGGAGGTCGATCCCGCCCGCTCGTCGCTGCAGCTGGGCTTCGGCACCTCGCCGCTGGCGCTGGTGCAGGCGTACAACCGGCGGCTGGAAATCTACCCCTACGGCTGCACCGAGCAGATCTCCAGCCAGGCGCTGCCCCTGATCGCCCTCCACCGCGCCCGCCAGGCGACGGGGGATACCGCGGGGCCGCGGAACACGCGGGCGCGGATCGAGGGCGTGGTCCGCACGCTGGAGGAGCGGCAGCGGGCGGACGGCGGCATCGGGCTGTGGAGCGCGCTGGACTGGACGTCGCCCTTCCTGACGGCGTACGCGGGGCGGGTGATGCTGGAGGCGCGCGCCGCCGGCGTGGAGGTAAGCGACAGCGTGCTGAACCGGATGGCCGGCTACCTCACCGGCGCGCTGGGCGACCCGGAGGTGCTGCGCACCGTCCTGGGCCCCGGGCAGCACCGGGTGGACGTGGTGCTGACGGAACGGCTGGCCGCGGCGGACTTCCTGAGCCGCCTGGGCCGGCCGGACCTTCCCGCGGAGAACCAGCTGCTGGGCCAGGCCGCGCGCCTCTCTTGGGAAGACCGCCTGCTGCTGGCGGAGATGCTGGCGCGGCGCAGGGAGATGGAGCCCGCGCGGCGGCTGCTGGCCGCGGCGTGGGAGGGGGTGCAGATCCGGGGGACGCGCGCCGTGCTGCCGGACGCCGCGTACCGGCGCGACTTCTACTTCGCCTCCCACGTCCGCCCCGCCGCCCGGCTGCTGACCGCGACCCTCGCCGTGCAGCCGGGGCATCCGGGGGTCGGCGCGCTGGTGGAGACGCTGGTGCAGCAGGGCAGGGCGGAGGCGCGGCTGCC
>DASTVC010000100.1:0-2558 GCA_035759295.1 Longimicrobium sp.
GGCGAAGCGGAGCGCGCGCTGGTGGCGGAGGAGTGGAACCGGACCGAAGCAGAGGTTCCGGCGGACCGGTGCATCCACGAGCTGTTCGAGTCGCAGACGGCGCGCACGCCCGACGCGGCCGCGGTCTCGTTCGAAGAGGAATCGCTCACATACGCGGAGCTGAACGCGCGCGCCAACCGGCTTGCACACCACCTGCGCGGCCACGGTGTGGGTCCTGAGGTCCGCGTAGGCGTGCTGATGGAGCGGAGCCTGGAGATGGTGGTCTCGCTCCTGGCCATCCTCAAGGCGGGTGGCGCGTACGTGCCGCTGGACCCGGGCCTGCCTACCGAGCGGCTGGCGTACATGCTGGACGACAGCGGCGTGCCGCTGGTGCTGACGCAGGCGGCCCTGCGCGAATCCGTCCCCGCGCGCGAAGGCGTCGCGGTGCTGGCGGTGGATGACGCCGCGGAGGAGATCGCGGCGGAGAGCGCGGAGAACCTGGCGGGCGGCGTGGGTCCGGATTCGCTGGCGTACGTCATCTACACCTCCGGCTCCACCGGCCGCCCCAAGGGGGTGATGAACGCACACCGGGGCGTGGTGAACCGGCTGGTGTGGATGCAGGCCCAGTTCGGCATCGGCGCGGACGACGTGGTGCTGCAGAAGACGCCCTTCGGCTTCGACGTGTCGGTGTGGGAGTTCTTCTGGCCGCTGCAGCAGGGTGCCGGCCTGGTGATGGCGCGTCCGGATGGGCACCGCGACCCCGCCTATCTCCGCGACGTGATCGAGCGCGAGGGCGTGACGACGCTGCACTTCGTCCCCTCCATGCTGCAGACGTTCGTGGAGGCGGTGGAGGCGGGGTGCTGCGCGTCGCTACGCAACGTGGTGTGCAGCGGCGAGGCGCTGCCGCCGGCGCTGGTGGATCGCTTCTACGACCGGTTCACCGGCCCGGTGGTGCTCACCAACCTGTACGGCCCCACCGAGGCGGCCGTGGACGTGAGCTTCTGGACCTGCCCGCGCGACGAATCGGCCGGCGTGGTGCCGATCGGGCGGCCGGTGTGGAACACCGCGCTGTACGTGCTGGACGCCTCGCTCAAGCCCGTCCCCGTGGGCGTTCCGGGGGAGCTGTACATCGGCGGGGTGCAGGTGGCGCGCGGCTACCTGGGCCGCGCGGCGATGACCGCGGAGCGCTTCGTCCCCGACCCGTTCTCGGCGGAAGGCGGCGCGCGGCTATATCGGACGGGCGACCGGGCGCGGTGGCGGGCGGACGGCGCCATCGAGTACCTGGGGCGGCTGGACTTTCAGGTGAAGGTGCGCGGCTTCCGCATCGAGCTGGGCGAGATCGAGGCGGCGCTGCGCCAGGCGCCGGGCGTCAGGGACTGCACGGTCGTCGTGCGCGATGACGAGAGCGGCGACCGGCGGCTGGTGGCGTACGTTGTGGGCGCCGTGGAGGCGGACGCGCTGCGCGACCGCCTTCGCCAGAGCCTGCCGGAGTACATGGTGCCGGCCGCGTTCGTGTCGCTGGACGCGCTGCCGCTGACCGCGAACGGCAAGCTGGACCGCAAGGCGCTGCCGGCGCCCGAAGGGGATGCGTACGCGCGGCGGAGCTACGAGTCGCCCCTGGGTGAGGTAGAGGTGGCGCTCGCGGAGATCTGGAGCGAGCTGCTGGGCGTGGAGCAGGTGGGCCGCCGGGACAACTTCTTCGAGCTGGGCGGGCACTCGCTCCTGGCGATCCGCCTGATCGAGCGGATGCGGCGGGTGGGGCTGTACATGGAAGTCCGGGCCCTGTTCACCACACCGGTGCTGGCCGAGCTGGCACTGGCCGTGGGCCGGGCATCTTCGGAGGTGGCGGTCCCCGCGAACGCCATCCCGGAGGGTGCCGGGTCCATCACGCCGGAGATGCTGCCGCTGGTGGAGCTGAGCCAGGCGGAGATCGACCGCATCGTGGCCGGCGTGCCGGGCGGCGCGGCGAACGTGCAGGACATCTACCCGCTGGCCCCGCTGCAGGAAGGGATCCTCTTCCATCACCTGATGTCGCAGGAGGGCGATCCCTACCTGCTGTCGATGGTGACGGAGTTCGACACCCGCGCGCGTCTCGATCAGTACCTGGCGGCGCTGCAGGCGGTAATCGACCGCCACGACGTCCTGCGCACGGCCGTGGCCTGGGAAGGGCTGCGCGAGCCGGTGCAGGTGGTCTGGCGGCACGCGCCGCTGCCGGTGCTGGAGGTGGAGGTGGATGCGGGGCCGGGGGCGGCCCAGCAGCTGTGGGAGCGCCATGACCCCCGGCACTACCGGATTGACCTGGGGCAGGCCCCGCTGCTGCAGGCGTGCATTGCCGAGGACCGCGCGAGTGGCCGGTGGCTGCTGCTGATGCTAAGGCACCACCTGACGAACGACCACGAGTCGCTGGAGGTGCTGCAGGAGGAGGTCTCGGCGCACCTGCTGGGCCGCGAGTCGGAGCTGCCGGCGCCGCTGCCCTTCCGCGACTACGTGGCGCGGGCGCGCCTGGGGGTGAGCCAGGAGGAGCACGAGCGGTTCTTCCGCGGGATGCTGGGGGACATCGACGAGCCGACGGCGCCGTA
>DASTVC010000101.1:0-14814 GCA_035759295.1 Longimicrobium sp.
CGTGGCCGGGTCGTCGAGGAGTGGAACCGGACGGAGCGGCCATTCCCGGAGGGGTGCATCCACGAGCTGTTCCAGGCGCAGGCCGGGCGCACGCCCGACGCGCCGGCCCTGGTCTGGGGCGGGGAGTCGCTGACGTACCGGGAGCTGGACGCGCGGGCCAACCGGCTGGCGCACCACCTGGTCGGCCTGGGCGTGGGGCCCGAAAGCCGCGTGGGGCTGCGGGTGGAGCGGAGCGTGGAGAACGTGGTCGCCACCCTGGCCGTGCTCAAGGCCGGCGGCTGCTGCGTCCCCGTCGACACCAGCTACCCGGCCGAGCGGATGGAGCTCATGCTGGCCGACAGCGGCGTCCGCGTCCTGCTGACCGGCGGAGCGCTCGACGCCCCGCCGGCCGGATCCGACCTCCACGTCGTCCGCCTGGACCAGGTGGCGGAGGTGCTCGCCGGCGCGCCGGATCACCCTCCGCCGGCGAACGCGTCGGCGGGGAACCTGGCTTACGTCTTCTACACCAGCGGGAGCACGGGGCGGCCCAAGGGCGTGATGATGGCCCACCGCGAGGTGGTGCAGTACGCCGACGGCCTTCCCGGGACGATGCCGATCGGCCCCGGCGACCGCGTGGCGCAGGCGTCGAACGCAAGCTTCGACGCGGCGGTGTTCGAGATCTGGGGCGCGCTCTTTCACGGCGCCACCCTGGTGGGCCTGGACCGCGACGTCCTCCTTTCCGCGCCGCGGCTGGGGGAGGCGCTGCGCGAGCAGGGGATTACGCACCTCTACCAGACGGCCGCGCTCTTCAACCAGCACGTGCGCGAGCAGGTGGACGTCTACGCCGGGCTGCGCCAGCTGGTCTTCGGCGCCGAGGCCGTGGGGACGGAGAGCGTGCGCCGGATGCTGCGCGAGGGAAAGCCCGCGCGCGTGCTGCACGAGTACGGTCCCACCGAGGCCACCGTGTGGTGCACGCTGGAGGAGGTGGACGAGGTGGCTGAGGACGCGCCCACGGTGCTGATCGGACGGCCGATCCCCAACGCGCGCGCCTACGTGCTGGACCCGGCGGGCGAGCCGCTCCCGGTGGGCGTCCCCGGCGACCTGTGCATCGGGGGCGACGGCGTGGTGCGCGGCTACCTGGGCCGGCCGGCGCTGACGGCCGAGCGCTTTGTCCCCGACCCGTTCGCCGCGCACCCCGGCGGGCGGATGTACCGCACCGGCGACCGGGCGCGGTGGCGCGACGGGGGAAAGCTGGAGTTCCTGGGCCGCCTAGACGACCAGGTGAAGATGCGCGGCTTCCGCATCGAGCCGGGTGAGGTGGAGGCGGCGATCGCCGCGTACCCGGGGGTTCGCGAGGCCCGGGTGATGATGCGCGAGGACCAGCCGGGGAACAAGCGGCTGGTGGCGTACGTGGTGGGCATCGCGGACACGGACGGGCTGCGCGCGCACCTGCGCCAGGGGCTGCCGGAGTACATGGTGCCGCAGGCGATCGTCCCCCTGGACCGTCTGCCGCTGAACGCGAACGGCAAGGTGGACCGCAAGGCGCTCCCCGCGCCGGAATTCGCGTCGGCCGAGGAGGCGTACGCGGCGCCTCGCACGCCGACGGAGGAGGTGCTGGCGGGGATCTGGGCGGAGCTGCTGGGACGCGAGCGGGTGGGGGCGGAGGAGAACTTCTTCGACGTGGGCGGGCACTCGCTGCTGGCCACCCGCGTCGCCGCGCGCGTGCGCGCCGTCTTTGGTGTGGACGTGCCACTGCGCACCGTCTTCGAGCGATCGGTCCTCCGTGAGCTCGCGGCGGAGATCGACCGTCTGCGCGCGACGGGCGGGGCGGCGGGCGCGGACGCCGACGCGGATGCCATCACCCCCGCCGCGCGCGAGGGCGACCTGCCCGTGACGTTCGTGCAGGAGCGGCTCTGGTTCGTGGACGCGCTGGACCCGGGAAGCCCGGTCTACGCTATCCCCTTCTCATACAACATCACCGGCGCTTTCGACCCCGACGCGCTGCGCCGCGCGCTCACCGAGCTGGTGCGCCGCCACGAGCCGCTGCGGACGACGCTGCCGGCGGTGGACGGTGTACCCGTGCAGCGCATCGCCCCGCCCCCGGCCGATTTCGACCTCCCGGTCGCGGACCTGCGGCACCTGCCGGACGGCGAGCGGCGGGCCGAGGCCGGCCGCCTGGCCGCCGAATCCTGGCGGCACCGCTTCGACCTGGCGCGCGGGCCGCTCTTCCGCGCGTCGCTCGTCCGGGTCGCCGACGACGAGCACCGCCTTCTCCTCAACCTGCACCACGCCATCGGCGACGGGTGGGCGGTGGGAGTGCTGCTGGAGGAGCTTTCCGCGCTCTACGGCGCCTTTGCGCGCGGCGAAGCCTCGCCGCTGCCGGAGCCCGCGCTGCAGTACGCCGACTACGCCGTCTGGCAGCGCGACCCGCTGCGGGGCGCGGTGGTCGACCGCCAGCTCGGCTACTGGAAGGAGCGTCTGTCGGGCGCGCCGGCGCTGCTGGAGCTGCCGACGGACCGTCCGCGGCCGCCGGTGGAATCGCACCGCGGCGCGGTGGAGCGCCTGGTCGTCCCGTCCGCGCTGGTGGCGGAGGTGAACGCGCTGGCCCGCCGCGAGGGCGCCACGCTGTTCATGGTCCTCCTCGCCGCGCTGGATGTGGTTCTCGGACGTTTGGCCGGGCAGGACGACGTCGTCGTCGGGACGCCGATCGCGGGGCGGACGCGGGCGGAGACGGAGCGGATGGTGGGGCTCTTCCTCAACTCGCTGGCGCTGCGGACCGACCTGTCGGGGGACCCGAGCTTCCGCGAGCTGCTGGGGCGGGTGCGCGAGACCACGCTGGACGCGTACGCGCACCAGGATCTCCCCTTCGAGCGGGTGCTGGAGGAGGTGCGCCCCGAGCGGAGCCTGGCGCACGCCCCCGTGTTCCAGGTGATGCTCAACCTCCTCAACTACCAGGACAGCGCCTTCCGTGCCGAGGGGCTGGAGGTGGCGGGGGGCGGCGCGGGCGGCGAGGTGGCCAGCAAGTTCGACCTCACGCTGTACGTGGGGGAGCAGGGGGACGGGACGATGTACGTCAACCTGGTCTACGCCGCCGACCTGTTCGACGCGCCGCGGATGCGCGGGTTGCTGGCACAGCTCGAAGGGGTGCTCCGCCAGGCCGCGGCCGCGCCGGAGACCCGCGTCGGCGCGCTGTCGCTGGCGACGGAGGCGGCGCGCGGCGTTCTTCCCGACCCGGCGCGGCCGATCGAGGTCGAGCCCTGGCGCGGCGCCGTGCACGAGACGTTCGCCGCGCACGCGGCGGAATCTCCGGACGCGCTGGCCGTCGAAGACCCGCGCGAGACGTGGACGTACGGCGAGCTGGACGCGGCGGCCAACCGCATCGCGCACCGGCTGATCGACTGCGTGGTCCGTCCCGGGCACGTGGTCTCCCTCTACGCGCACCGCTCGGCGCCGCTCGTGCGGGCCCTGCTGGGCGTGTGGAAGGCGGGGGCGGCGTTCGCCGTCCTCGATCCCGCGTATCCGCCCGCCCGCCTGGCCGCGCAGGTCCGCGCCGCGAAGCCGCTCGTCATCCTTCTCGCCACCGCCGCGGGCGACGTCCCGGGCGACGTGATCGAGGCACTGGGGGAGAGCGTCAAGGGCGCCATCGTCCTCGGCCCCAAGTCGGACGACCCCGACGCGATCGCGCGCTTTCCGACCACCGCGCCCGCCGTCTCGGTGGAGCCGGACGACCTGGCGTACGTCGCCTTTACCTCCGGCACGACGGGCACGCCGAAGGCGATCGCGGGCACGCACCGGCCGCTGGCGCACTTCTTCGGCTGGTACGCAAAGGAGCTCTGGATCTCGGCGTCTGACCGCTTCAGCCTCCTCTCGGGCCTGGCGCACGACCCGCTGCTGCGCGACGTGTTCGCCCCGCTGGCGGTGGGCGGGAGCATCGCCATCCCCGACCCGGGGGAGATCGGGACCCCCGGCTACCTGGCGGGGTGGATGCGGGACGAGGAGATCACCGTCGCCCATCTCACCCCCGCGATGGCGCAGGTCGTCGCGTCTTCCGCGGACGCGGACCTCCCCGCGCTGCGGCTGGCGTGCTTTGGCGGCGACGTGCTGCGCGCGGGCGACGTGGAGCGGCTGCGCGCCATCGCGCCGAACGCGGAGACCGTCAACTTCTACGGCGCCACCGAGACGCCGCAGGCCATGGGCTTCTTCCGCCTCCCCGCCGACCTGGCGGAGGTGGGTCCCGCCGTCCCCGTGGGGCAGGGGATCGAGGGCGTGGACCTGCTGGTCGTCACGCCGTTGGGAACGCTGGCGGGAATCGGCGAGCGGGGGGAGATCGCCGTCCGCACCCCGTATCTCTCGCGCGGCTACCTGAACGACGCGGAGCTGACGGCCGCGCGCTTCATCCCCAATCCCCTGATCGGCGACCCGGCCGACCGCGTGTACCGCACTGGCGATCTGGGCCGCTACCGCCCCGACGGTGCCGTGGAGCCGGTGGGGCGCGCCGACCAGCAGGTGAAGGTGCGCGGCTTCCGCGTGGAGCTGGGCGAGGTCGAGGCCGCCGTGGCGAAGCATCCGGCGATCAGGGAGGCCGCCGTGATCGCGCGCGAGACGGGTCTCGTCGCGTACTGGGTCCCCGTCGAGGAATCGGTTGAGCCCGACGCGGCCGCGCTCCGGCTGCACCTGAAGGCGCTGCTGCCGGAGTACATGGTCCCGTCCGCCTGGGTGCGGCTCGAGCGGCTGCCGCTGACGGCGAACGGCAAGCTGGACCGCCGCGCCCTTCCGGAGCCGGAGGGGGTGGCGACGGACTCGGGTGCGGCCGCGCCGCGCACGCCGACGGAGGAGATCCTGGCGCAGATCTGGGCCGAGGTCCTGCGCCTGGAATCCGTGGGCGTGGACGATGACTTCTTCGCGCTGGGCGGGCACTCGCTGCTGGCCACGCGGGTCCTGTCGCGGGTGCAGAACGCGCTGGGTGTCGTGGTTCCGCTCCGCGCGCTCTTCGAGGGCCCCACGGTGGCGGAGCTGGCCGCGCGGGTGGAGGAGGTGCGCCGCGCCGGGCTGCCGGTGCTGCCGCCGGTGGTGCCCGTCGATCGTGATCGTCCCCTTCCGCTCTCGTTCGCGCAGGAGCGGCTCTGGTTCATCGACCGGCTGGAGGGCGGGAGCGCGCAGTACAACATCCCCACCGCGCTGCGCCTGGGCGGCGCGCTGGACGTGGACGCGCTGGAGCGGAGCCTGGGAGAGGTCATCCGCCGCCACGAGGTGCTGCGGACCGTCTTCCGCGAGGTGGACGGAGGGGCGGTGCAGGTGGTCGCGCCCTTCGCCGGCTTTACCCTCTCCGTCGACGACCTGTCGGGGCTGGACGAGGCCGCGCGCGAGGCGGAGGTGCGGCGGCGCGCGCGGGAAGATGCGATGCGTCCGTTCGACCTCGCCGAAGGGCCGCTCTTCCGCGCCGCGCTGCTGCGGGTGGCGGACGGGGAGCACGTCCTGCTGCTGTGCATCCACCACATCGTTACGGACGGATGGAGCGGCGGCGTGCTCCGGCGCGAGCTGGGCGCGCTGTACGCGGCCTACCGCGAGGGAAGCGGTTCGCCGCTGGCCGAGCTTCCGGTGCAGTACGCGGATTTCGCCGTGTGGCAGCGCGAGCAGCTGCGGGGCGAGGCGCTGGACCGGCAGGTGGGCTACTGGAAGGAGCGGCTGGCGGGCGCGCCGGCGCTGCTGGAGCTGCCGACGGACCGGCCCCGGCCCCCGGTGCAGTCGCACCGCGGCGCGCGGGAGCTGTTCGCCCTGCCCCGCACGCTGCTCGACGGCCTCCAGGCGCTGGGCCGCGGCGAGGGCGCCACGCTGTACATGGTGCTGCTGTCTGCCTTCCAGCTCCTGCTCTCCAGGTACAGCGGGAGCGAGGACGTCGTGGTCGGCAGCCCCATCGCGGGGCGCACGAGGAAGGAGGTGGAGGAGCTGATCGGCTTCTTCGCCAACACGCTCGTGCTGCGCACCGACCTCTCGGGCGACCCCAGCTTCCGCGCGCTGCTGGGGCGCGTGCGCGAGGGGACGCTGGGCGCGTACGAGCACCAGGAGGTGCCGTTCGACCGGCTGGTGGCCGAGCTGCAGCCCGAGCGCTCCCTGAGCCACGCGCCGCTCTTCCAGGTGATGTTCATCCTCCAGAACGCCGCCGACCTCTCCGGCTCCGGCCTGGCGGGGCTGCGGATGGAGGGGGCGGGCGCGGAGCTGGAGACCATCCGGTACGACCTGGCGCTCACCGCCGTCCCGCACGACGGCGGCATCCACGGCATGGTGGAGTACAGCACCGACCTCTTCGACCGCTCCACCGTCCGGCGGATGCTGGGGCACCTGGAGCGGGTGCTGGAGCAGGTCGCCGCGGACGCGGACGTGCGGCTCACGGAGCTGGAGCTGCTCTCGGCTCAAGAGCGCGGCCTGGTGGTGGATGAATGGAACCGTACGGCGGCCGAGTACCCGGCGGACCGGTGCATCCACGAGCTGTTCGAAGCCCAGGCCGAGCGCACGCCCGACGCCGAGGCGGTCGCGTTCGAAGGAGAGCGTCTTACCTACGCGGATCTGGATGAGCGCGCCAACCGGCTGGCGAACCACCTTCGCGGCCGCGGCGTCCGCCCGGAGACCCGCGTGGGCATCTGCCTGGAGCGCGGCCCGGAGATGGTCGTCGCCATCCTGGCGGTGCTCAAGGCCGGCGGCGCCTGGGTGCCGCTGGACCCGGCGTACCCGGCCGAGCGCTTGGCCTTCATGCTCGCCGACTCGGGCGCCCCGCTCCTTGTCACCCGTAGTCCCCTGCCGGAGGGCCTTGCCCCCGACGCCGTCGAGATCGTCCGCCTCGATGCCGAGCGTGAGCGCATCGAGGCCGAGAACTCGCAGGCACCCGCCGTTGACGTCTCGCCCGACAACGTGGCGTACGTCATCTACACCTCCGGCTCTACCGGCCGCCCCAAGGGTGTGCTGGTGCCGCACCGGGGGGTCGCCAACGTGGCCCGGGGGCAGGCGCGCGACCTGGGCGTGGAGGCCGGGGACCGGGTGCTCCAGTTCGCCTCGCCCAGCTTCGACGCTTCGGTGTTCGAGATGGTGATGGCGCTGGCCGCCGGCGCCACGCTGGTGCTGGGGACGCGCGAGACCCTGGCCCCGGGGCCCGACCTGGTCCGCCTTCTCCACGACGAGAAGGTTACCGCGGCCACCCTGCCGCCCTCCGCGCTCGCCGTGCTGCCGCCGGCGGAGCTCCCCGCGCTGCGCACGCTGATGACCGCGGGCGAGGCGCTTTCGGCGGAGCTGGTGGAGCGCTGGGCCCCGGAGCGCCGCTTCTTCAACCTGTACGGGCCCACCGAGGCCACCATCTGGTCCGCCACCGCGGCCTGCGCTCCGGGCGGCGGCCGGCCTCCCATCGGGCGCCCGGTTGCCAACACCCGCGCGTACGTGCTGGACGCGCGCGGAGCACCGGTGCCCGTGGGCGTGCCGGGCGAGCTGTACGTGGGCGGCGCCGGCGTAACCCGCGGCTACGCCGGCAGGCCGGGGCTGACGGCGGAGCGCTTTGTCCCCGATCCGTTCGGCGCGGCGGGAGGGCGGCTGTACCGCACGGGCGACCGGGTGCGGTGGACGGCCGGGGGTGAGCTGGAGTTCCTGGGGCGGGTGGATGCGCAGGTCAAGCTGCGCGGCTTCCGCATCGAGCCGGGGGAGATCGAGGGCGCGCTGCGGCGCGGCGAGGGCGTCGCCGACTGCGTGGTGGTGGCCCGCGAGGATGCACCCGGAGAGACGCGGCTGGTGGCGTACGTGGTGGGCGACGCGGAGGCGGCCGCGCTGCGCGAGCACCTGCTCCGGGAGCTCCCGGAGTACATGGTCCCGTCCGCGTTCGTCCTGCTGGAGACGCTTCCGCTTACCCCGAACGGCAAGCTGGACCGCAAGGCGCTGCCGGCGCCGGACTCCGCCCCGGCGGAGGAGCGCTACGTGGCGCCGCGCACGCCGACCGAGGAGACCCTGGCGGGGATCTGGGCGGAGACGCTGCGCCTGGAGCGGGTGGGGGTGACGGAGAGCTTCTTCGCGCTGGGCGGGCACTCGCTGCTGGCCACGCTCATGGTGGCGCGGGTGCAGCAGGTGTTCGGGGTGGAGGTGCCACTGCGGGCGATCTTCGACGAACCCACGGTGGCGGAGATGGCCGGGCGCGTGGACGCTGCCCTGGAAGCGATGAACGCCGAGCTCGCCCAGGTGGACCCGGAGGAGATGGCGGAGATGCTGGCGCTCCTCCGCGAGTCCGGCGACGCATGACCTCCCGCTTTCCAGCGCGCTCCGCACCCGGCGGGACGGTTTACCGTGCGGCACCGGATGATACCGAATCCAGAAGATCGCTGTCATTCTGAGGAAGGCGCCGCGCGAAATCGTCTTCGCGCGCCAGGGCCCGTGCGCCGACCGAAGAATCTTTATCGGGAACGGGCGGCTCTTCGCGCCGAGGCCGACGTAGCCGACAGGACCGTGCGCCCATCGTAGAGATTCTTCGGTCGGCGCACAGGCGATGGTGCAACCGGAAAGGACCGGGTGTGCGCCTCCCTCAGAATGACACCGTCCGCTTTATCGGTGCTCTATTGGTGTTTTTACGGAAAGAGAGCGGACCCCCGCGCGCGCAGGCAGCATCGCGTGGAGGCCCCCGGTCCAGGCCCCTGGGAGAGCTGTGATGACGGAATTCAGGTTCGATGATCCCGACCGGTACGTGCACGGCACCCCGTTCGCCGAGTTCGCGCGCCTGCGGCGGGAGGCGCCGTTCGCCTGGCACGAGGCGTCGGGGGGGCGCGGCGACGGCTTCTGGCTGGTCACCCGGCACCGCGACGTGGTGGCCATCTCCCGCGACCCGGAGCGCTTCGCTACCCATGCGCCGCTCCTGGCCGACCCCGTGCCGCGCGCCGTGTGGGCCACGTTCCCGCCGCTGGCGATGATCGCCGACAACCTGATGACCTTCGGCCCCGAGCAGCACGCGCGCTTCCGGCCGCTCGCGACCGCCATGTTGGCCCCGGCGTCGGTGCTGGCCATGGAGGACCGCGTCCGCGCCGTCTGCGCGCGGATCGTGGACGACGTCTCCGGCCGCCCCGGCTTCGACTTCGCCTCCGAGGTGGCGCTGCGGGTCCCCGTCGAGATCCTCTTCGGCATGTTCCTGGGCGTCCCGGACGACGACCTGGCGCGGATGCGGGACTGTGTGCTCACCATCAACGCCATGGACGACCCGGTCTTCTGCCAGCACAGCGCGGGGGTGATCGAGGCCGCCCAGGCGCTGTACGAGTACGGGTTCGCCCTGTTCCGCCGGCTGCGGGCGGAGCCCCCGGGGCCCACGCTGCTGAGCACGCTGGTGCACGGCGAAGCGGCCCAGGGGATGACGCCGGAGCAGTTCTTTCTGGTGTACTGGTTCCCGCTGATGGCCGGGGCGTTCGACACCACGGCCAGCACCATCGCCGGCGGCGTCCGGGCGCTGCTGCAGCACCCCGACCAGCTGCGCCGGCTGCGCGAGGATCCCTCCCTCATCCCCCTGGCGGTGGACGAGATGGTCCGCTGGGTCTCGCCCGTGGTCTACTTTCGCCGGACGGCGACGGAGGACACGGAGTACGAGGGCCACCGCATCCTCAAGGGGCAGAAGGTGGTGCTGTGCTACGCCTCCGCCAACCGCGACGAGGAGGCCTTCACCGATCCCGACGTCTTCGACGTGGGGCGCAAGCCCAACCGGCACGTCTCCTTTGGATACGGCCCGCACTACTGCCCGGGGGGGCGCATCGGCTCGCTGGTGATCCGCCTGTTCCTGGAGGCGTACCTGGACCGCATCGCCACCCTGGAGCTGGACGGCCCCGCGACCTGCACCCGCTCGGCGTGGATGAACCGCATCTGGTCCATGCCCGTCCGCCACCGCGCGCGGGTCCCCGCGACGGAGGCGGCCCACGCGTCGGCCGCCTGACCGCCGCCTGACCTCCCGCTTTCCTGGAAGACGCGCTCCAGGGTGTAGCGCCAGGCGCTGAAGCATAGCCGCTCCTGGCTGAAAGAGAGCGGCGCGTCCATCGCCGCGCGGCCGCGGGACGAGCGGCGGGTGGAGGACCGGGGCCGCAGGGGCGCTTCGGAAAGGGAAACGCCAATGGAAGGCCTGCCCGCGTAGGCACAATCATATCCGGACGTTAACCTGCTCGGCCTCCGGCCGTGCGCGCGGCCTCTTCCTTCTTGGCGACGCTCTGTGCAGCCGGCTCGCCGAGCCCCCGCCGGCCAGTGGGTCCCCAACTGTCCATGAGGTACAATTTCAACCATTTTACTCCCATTTTTTTCGGTGTGGGATGTTGACGAAACATAATGAGAAGGGCTATCATAAGCTTCGCTACCTTTCGGACACCGCAGGAATAAAAAGCCAAATCGAGCCCGCGCGGTTGGGCGTAATATGATCGCGTCTATTTCTCGCTAAAAATTTCAAGGCGGGAGATGAAAGGCGCGTTTCCAGCGCTTGGAGCACGGTCCAGGCGGTGCGCGGAGCCCCGGGGCACGGTCGAAGCCCGGCCGGAAGGTAAGACGCCGTTCAGCCTGGAGCGGGCCGCTCGCCGCGTGGCGCCGTTCCCGCGCGCGAGGGCGTCGGGGGGCTGGAGGTGAAGGTGCAGTTGGTTGAGCCGTTCACCCGGCCGGGCGCGCAGGCGTCGCCCTGGAAGGGATGGACGCCAAGCTCGCCCAGGTGGACCCGGACGAGATGGCGTAGCTGCTCGGGCTCCCTCGCGAGTCCGCCGTCGCATGCCCTCCCCACTTTCCTCACGCGCTCCACACCTGGCGGGACGGTTCACCGGCACTGCGGTAAGTGGCCGGCTCGTCGGCGCGCCCGGCCGCCCCCGCCGCGCGGAGTCCACCCGCGGCATCGACGTCTTCCCTCGCCAACCGCTTCGCCGGGCGCCAGGGGATCCATGCGCGTTCCGCACACCTTCTTTACCGCTGTCCCCAGGCCATGAACTCCGTCGCGACACTCACCGAACTGACGCCGGGCCAGCGCCTGGAGCTCGTGAAGATGGCGCGGGCCCGCAAGCTGGTGGGGGACCGGCCGGAGCTTCCGCCGATCGAGCCCGCCGCCCGTGAGGGGCGGCTGCCGCTGTCGTTCGCGCAGGAGCGGCTCTGGTTCATCGACCGGCTGGAGCCGGGAAGCGCCGTCTACAACCTCTCCGCGGCATCGCGGCTGGGGGGTGCGCTGGACCGCGCGGCGCTGGAGCGCGCGCTGGGTGAGATCGTGCGGCGTCACGAGGCGCTGCGGACGGTCTTCGCCGAGGTGGACGGCTCGCCGGTGCAGGTGATCGCGCCCTTCGGCGGATTCGTCCTGCCGGTGGAGGATCTGTCGGCGCTCAGCGAGGGGGATCGCGAGGCGGCGGTGAGGCGCCGGGCCGGCGAGGAAGCGCGGCGGCCGTTCGACCTCTCGGCGGGGCCGCTCTTCCGCGCTTTGCTGCTGCGGCTGGGCGAGGAAGACCACGTGGTGCTGCTGTCGATGCACCACGTGGTCAGCGACGGGTGGAGCATGGGGGTGTTCTTCCGGGAGCTGTCGTCGCTGTACGAGGCATACCGCGAGGGGCGTGAGTCTCCGCTCCCCGAGCTGCCGGTGCAGTACGCCGACTATGCCGTCTGGCAGCGCGAGCAGCTGCATGGCGCGCTGGAACAGCAGCTCGGCTACTGGCGGAAGCGGCTCGCGGACGTGCCCGCGCTGCTGGATCTGCCCGCGGACCATCCCCGGCCGGCCGTGCAGACGTTCCGGGGGGCGAGCGAGCGCGTCCAGCTCCCCCTGGAGGTGCTGGAGCGGCTGCGTGCGCTTGGCCGGCAGGAGGGCGCGACGCTGTACATGATCGCGCTGGCCGCCTTCCAGGTGCTGCTGTCGAAGTACAGCGGGAGCGAGGACATCGTCGTGGGGAGCCCCATTGCGGGGAGGACGAGGAAGGAGGTCGCGGGGCTGATCGGCTTCTTCGTCAACACGCTGGTGCTGCGGACCGACGTGTCCGGAGATCCGGGCTTCCGTGAGCTGCTGGGGCGGGTGCGTGAGGTGGCGCTGGGCGCGTACGAGCACCAGGAGGTGCCCTTCGAACGGCTCGTGGCGGAGCTGAGCCCCGAGCGGTCGCTGAGCCACTCGCCGCTCTTTCAGGTGTCGTTCACGCTGGAGAACGCCCAGGACACGGGCGGCCGGCTTGCGGGGCTGAGCGGGCAGGGCGTGGGAACGGAGCTCGAGGTCGCCAAGTTCGACCTGTCGCTGAGCCTGACGGAGAGCGACCGGGGGCTGGGCGGGTGGCTGTCGTACAGCACCGACCTCTTCGAGCGCGGCACGATCCTGCGGATGCTCGGCCACCTGGAACGAGTGCTGGAGCAGGTGGCCGCGGACGCGGACGTGCGGCTTTCGCGGCTGGAGCTGCTCGGCGAAGCGGAGCGCGCGCTCGTGCTGGAGGCGTGGAACCGGACCGAAGCGGAGGTTCCGGCGGACCGGTGCGTCCACGAGCTGTTCGAGGCGCAGGCGGCGCGCACGCCCGAAGCGGTGGCACTCGTTTTCGAAGACGAGACGCTGAGCTACGCGGAGCTGAACGCGCGGGCGAACCGGCTGGCGCACCACCTCCGCGGGCTGGGCGTGGGGCCGGACGCGCGCGTGGCGATCTGCGTGGAGCGCGGCCCGGAGATGGTCGCCGGACTGCTCGCCATCCTCAAGGCGGGCGGCGCCTACGTGCCGCTGGACCCGGCGTACCCCGCCGACCGGCTGCGCTACATGCTGGAGGACAGCGCGCCAGCGGCGCTCGTCACCCAGTCGTCGCTTTCCGGCACTTTCGCGGGGCTGGACGTCCCCGCGGTCGAGCTCGATGCTCTCGCGCCCGCGTGGGCGGAGCTGCCGGAGACGAATCCGGGCGTCCCGGTGCGGCCGGGTGATCTGGCGTACGTCATCTACACCTCCGGCTCCACGGGGCGTCCCAAGGGCGTGATGGTGGAGCACCGCAGCCTGGTCAACCACACCGCGTGGCAGGCCGAGGCCTTCGGCATCGGCGCGGGCGACACGGTGCTGCAGCGCACGTCGATCTCCTTCGACGCGTCGGTGTGGGAGCTGTGGACGCCGCTGGCCACCGGCGCGCGGATGCTGCTCCTCTCCTCCGACGCTGCGAAGGACCCGGGCGCCATCGGGCGGGTGATGGGGGAGGGCGGGGTCACCGTCGCGCAGCTCGTCCCCACCCTTCTCCAGGCGGTGCTCGGCGCGCGTCCGGGCGCGCGGCTCCCCTGCCGGATCCTCTTCTGCGGGGGCGAGCCGCTCCCGGCCGCGCTGGTGGAGGAGGCCCGTGCGGCGGGCGCGGGCGAGGTGGTGAACCTGTATGGCCCCACCGAGGCGACCATCGATTCGACGTCGCACGTGTGCGTCCCGGACGGCCGCGCGCCCGCCATCGGCCGGCCGGTCGCCAACGCGCGGGTCTACGTCCTGGACGCGCGCGGAGAGCCGACGCCGGTGGGAGTCGCGGGCGAGCTGTACGTGGGCGGGGCCGGCGTGGCGCGCGGCTACCTGAACCGCGCCGGGCTCACTGCGGAGCGCTTCGTCGCCGATCCCTTCGCCACCGAGCCGGGCGTGCGGATGTATCGCACTGGCGACCTGGGGCGGTGGCGGGCGGACGGGACGCTGGAGTTCCTGGGACGCACCGACTTCCAGGTGAAGATCCGCGGCTTCCGCATCGAGCTTGGCGAGATCGAGGCGGCGCTGCGCGAGCACGAGGGTGTGCGCGAGTGCGCGGTCCTGGCGCGCGAGGACGCGGTGGTGGCGTACGTGGTGGGCGGCGTGGAGACGGATGCGCTGCGCGCGCACGTGCGGCGGAGCCTGCCTGAGTTCATGGTCCCATCCGCGTTCGTCTTCCTGGCCGCGCTGCCGCTGACCCCGAACGGGAAGCTGGACCGCAAGGCGCTGCCGGCGCCGGAGTACGCCGACGCGGACCGGTACGTGGCGCCGCGCAACCCCGTGGAGGAGGTGCTGGCCGGGATCTGGGCGGAGGTGCTGCGGCTGGAGCGGGTGGGGGTGACGGAGAGCTTCTTCGACCTGGGCGGGCACTCGCTGCTGGTCCCGCGCGTGGTGTCGCGGGTGCGGCAGGTGTTCGGGGTGGAGATGCCGCTGCGTGCGCTGTTCGAGGGGCCCACGGTGGCGGAGCTGGCCGTGCGCGTGGAAGCGTTGCGCCGCGCGGAGCTGCCGGTGCTTCCGGCGGTGGTGCCGGCCGGGCGCACGGGGCCGCTGCCGCTGTCGTTCGCGCAGGAGAGGCTCTGGTTCATCGACCGGCTGGAGCCGGGAAACGCCGCCTACAACCTTCCGGGAGCATGGCGCCTGGAGGGTGCGCTGGACGAGGCGGCGCTGGAGCGGGCGCTGGGCGAGATCGTGCGGCGTCACGCGTCGCTGCGGACGGTCTTCCGGGAGGCGGATGGCTCGCCAGTGCAGGTGATCGCGCCCTTCGCCGGGTTCGCCCTGCCGGTGGAGGATCTGTCGGCGCTCAGCGAGGCGGATCGCGAGGCGGCGGTCCGGCGGCGCGCCGTTGAGGAGGCGCGGCGAGCGTTCGACCTCGTCGCGGGACCGCTCTTCCGCGCTTCGCTGCTGCGGCTGGGCAGCGAGGATCGCGTGCTGCTGATCTCGATGCACCACATCGTCAGCGACGGGTGGAGCATGGGGGTGTTCTTCCGGGAGCTTTCGGCGCTGTACGCGGCGTACCGCGAGGGGCGTGAGTCTCCGCTGGCGGAGCTTGGGGTGCAGTACGCCGACTACGCGGTGTGGCAGCGCGAGCAGCTGGCGGGTGAGGCCCTGGATCGACAGCTCTCGTACTGGAAGGAGCGCCTGGGGGGAGCCCCGGA
>DASTVC010000102.1:0-2367 GCA_035759295.1 Longimicrobium sp.
TGCTGGTTTCCACCGCGGCCCTGCTGGCGCTTTCCGCCGCCTGCGAGCACAATCCGAACGAGCCCGCCGAGGTGGCTTCGGTGCAGGTGATGCCGGACGAGCGCACGCTCGCGGTGGGCGAGACGCTGGCCCTGGAGCTCACCGTGCGCGACACGGAGGGCGAAACGCCCGAAGACCTGGGCGACGTGGTATGGTCGTCCGACAACACGGCGGTGGCCACGGTGAGCGTGAACGGCGTGGTGACGGGCGTGGCGCCGGGCGAGGCCGTGATCCGCGCGGAGCTGGACGGCTTCAGCGGCACCGTGCACGTGCGGGTGGCCGCGGCGCCGGCGGCGTGCTCCACCCCCGGCGCGGTGCGCTCGCTGGCGGTGGGCGGCAGCGTTACGCTGGGCGGCATCGAGGCGGCCACGGTGTGCCTGGACGGCGGCGCGGCGGGCGCGGAGTACGTGGCGGTGCCCTTCCACGCCGGAAAGCTGAACGCGGGCTACCTCAACGTGCAGGTGGCGGCGCAGGGGGTGGTGGGCGTGCTGGCCAGCAGCCCCTCGGTGTCGCCGTCGCTGGCGCTCTCCGGCGGACGGGCGCTGAACGACGAGTTCCACGAGCGCCTGCGCGCCCGCGCGGTGCGCGAGCTGAGTCCGTACGTGAACGACGCCATCGCCGCCGGGCGCGCGCCCAGGGACGCCATGCGCCCGTCGCTGGTGCTCAACCTGCGCAACCCCACCGTCGGGCAGCAGGTGCAGGTGAACACCTCGACCGAGGAGTCGTGCAGCAGCCCCAGCATGCGCACGGGGCGGGTGGTGGCGGTGGGCACGCGCTCCATCGTGCTGGCCGACATCGCCAACCCGGCGGGCGGGCTTACGGACGCGGAGTACGCGTCGTTCGCGGCGGGCTTCGACACGCTGGTGCACCCGGCGGTCACCGGCGCCTTTGGCGACCCGGGCGACGTGGACGAGAACGGGCGCGTGATCATCTTCTACACCCGCGCGGTGAACGAGCTCACGCAACCGGGCTCGGGGTCGTACGTGGGCGGCTACTTCCACCCGCGCGACCTGTTCCCCACCCGCGACCGCGACGGCCTGTCGGCGTGCGAGGCCAGCAACTACGCCGAGATGTTCTACATGCTGGTACCGGACCCCTCGGGCGCGGTGAACGGCTCGGTGTTCACGCGCGAGCTGGTGCTGCAGACGTCGCTGGGCACCATTGGCCACGAGTTCCAGCACCTGATCAACGCGTCGCGGCGGCTGTACCAGATCGGCACCACCAACTGGAGCGAGCAGACCTGGCTGAACGAGGCCATGAGCCACGTGGCCGAGGAGGTGCTGTTCTACCGTTCGTCGGGGCTGGCGCCGCGGCAGAACCTGCGGGGGATCGAGATCCAGGGAAGCGTGCGCACGTTCAACGCGTACCGCACCTACATGGACCAGAACATCCGCCGCTATACCTCGTATCTCGAGGACCCGGAGAACCAGTCGCCGTACGACTCCACCGACACCGACGCCAACGACCTGGCCACGCGCGGCGCGGGGTGGGCGTTCCTGCGCTACGCCGCGGACCGGCGCAACGGGGACGACGGGGTGCTGTGGCGCAGGCTGATCGACGGTAGCACCACGGGCTTCGCCAACCTGCAGCAGGCGCTGGGCACCGACCCGCGTCCCTGGGTGCGCGACTGGACGGTGTCGAACTTCACGGACGACGCGGTGCCGGGGCTCGAGGCGCGGTTCACGCAGCCCAGCTGGCGGTTCCGCAGCTTCTTCGGCGAGTACCCCCTGCGCACCCGGCGCATGCCCGGGCCGGGGGTGGAGACGGCGGCGCTCAAGGCGGGCAGCGGCGCGTTCGTGCGCTTCGGCGTGCTCCCGGCGACGGTGGCGACCATCAGCGGCCGCACCCCCGCGGCCCAGCCGCTCCCCTCGTCGGTGTACCTGACGATCGTGCGGACCCGCTAGACCGCTGATCATCGGTGATTGAGGGAAAGCCCCGCCGCGGAGGCATCCGCGGCGGGGCTTTCGTCGTCCTGAGCACCGATATAACGGACGGTGTCATTCTGAGAGAGTCGCGCGCTCCGTCCCCCCAGTCGCACCGTTGCGGGTGCGCCGACTGAAGAATCTCTACGATGGGCGTATGGTCCTGTCGGCTACGTCTGGTTCGGCGCGAAGGACCGCCCGTTCCCGATAAAGATTCTTCGGTCGGCGCACAGCCCGCGGAGCGTGAAGACGGTTTTGCGCGGCGCCTTCGTCAGAATGATACCGCGTTTCGTAGGATAGTTCTGGAAAATCGGCCACCGTCGCGAGGGGCGGCGTAGGGCAGACTCCATCGCGCTCCGGACAGAGATCCTTCGGTCGGCGCACGGGCTGGTACGCGATTCCGCGG
>DASTVC010000103.1:0-8383 GCA_035759295.1 Longimicrobium sp.
GCCACCCCGATGGGCACGGGGCTCCCCGCGCGGTCCAGGAGGTAGATGCGGCCGTTGGGGATGGGCCGGCCCACCGGCACCGGCTCCGTCAGGTAAATGGACAGGTCGCGCGCCAGCCGGTGCCAGGTCATGATCCCCGAGCACTCCGTGGGACCGTACAGGTTCACCAGCTCCGGCCGCGGCTCCGGCAGCTCCATCAGCTTGCGCGGCTGCACCGCCTCGCCGACGAGGACGGCCGTGCGCAGCCCCGCCAGGACCCCCTCCGCGTCCGCCTCGGCGATGGCCTGGAAGGCGGACGGGGTGCAGTTCACCAGGCAGATTTTGCCGGCCGCGATCTGCGCCACGATCCCCGCGGGGTCGAACGGCTCGCCGGCCAGGTGCAGCTGTCCGCCCGCGAACAGGGGGGCGAACAGGTTGCGGTACGTCCCGTCGAAGCTGAACGACATCACCAGCAGGACGGAATCGCGCTCGGTGATCCCGAACTCGCGCCCGTACCAGTGGATGAGGTTGAGCACCTTGTGGTGGATGGACGGAACGCCCTTGGGCCGCCCCGTGGAGCCGGAGGTGTAGGTGACGTACGCCGGATGTTCGGGCGTCAGCGCGCCACGCCCCGGATCCGTCTCCGGCGCGCCGGCCCACGCCGGCACGGCCGCGTCCAGCTCCAGCACGGGGACGTCGCGGCCCAGGGCGGCCAGCGTGGCCGCCACGTTCGCCAGCACCGAGCCCTGCGCCAGCACGGCCGCCGGCGCGCTGTCGGCCAGCATGTACTCCAGCCGCTCGCGGGGGTAGCCGGGGTCCAGGGGGACGAACACGCCGCCCGCCTTGAGGATGCCCAGCAGCCCCGCCACCATGGCCGGGCTGCGCTCCACGCACAGCCCCACGCGCACGTCGGGGCCCACGCCCCGCGCCCGCAGGTGGTGCGCCAGCCGGTTGGCCCGGCGGTTAAGCTCCGCGTAGGTGACCCGCTCCCCCGCGGCGGAGACCAGGGCCACCGCGTCGGGCGTGCGCGCCGCCTGCGCCTCGAAGCGCTCGTGGATGCACGACTCCGCCGGGTAGGGCGACTCCGTACGGTTCCACGTCTCGACGACGAGGGCGCGCTCGCTCTCGGGCATGATCGGCAGCTGGTCCAGCCGCCGCGCCGGGTCCGCGGCCATCTCCCGCAGCACGCGCCGGAGGTAGCCCATCCAGCGCTCCACGGTGGCGGGCTCGAAGAGCGCCGCCGCGAACGTCGCGCCGCCCCTGATGCCGCCGTCCGCCTCCCACAGGGTGAGCGACAGGTCGTACTTGGCCTGCACCTGCCGGGACCCCGCGGCCACCCGCTCCGTCGTCAGCCCGGGGAGCGACATGCCGCTGCCGCTCGGGGCGTTCTGCCAGGTGAACATCACCTGAAAGAGCGGGGTGTGCGCCAGGCTGCGCACGGGATCCACCAGCTCCACCACCTGCTCGAAGGGGATGTCCTGGTGGTGCTGCGCCTCCAGCGCCCGCGCCCGTGCCCGCCCCAGCAGCTCCGCCACCGTCTGCGACCCCGACGCATCCAGCCGCAGTGCCAGCGTGTTGACGAAAAAGCCGATCAGCCCCTCGATCTCGCGGCGCCCGCGCCCCGCCATGGGGCTGCCGATCACCACGTCCTCCTGCCCGGAAAGCCGGCTGAGCACCACGGCCCACCCCGCCAGCAGCGTCATGTAGAGCGTCGTCCCGTGCCGCCGGCCCAGCGCCTTGAGGGCGGTGGTCGTCTCCGCGTCCAGCTCCAGCGGCATCCAGTCGCCGGTGAAGTCCTGCGTGCGGGGGCGCGCGTGGTCGGTGGGCAGCTCCAGCAGCTCCGGGGCGCCGCCCAGGGTGCGCGTCCAGTAGTCCGCCTGCTCGCGCAGCACGTCGCCCTCCACCCAGCGCCGCTGCCACGCCGCGTAGTCCGCGTACTGCGTGGGAAGCGGGGGGAGCGGATCGCCCCGGCCGGCGTGGAAGGCCGTGTACAGCGCGTCCAGGTCGCGGACCAGCACCCCCATGGACCAGCCGTCGGAGACGATGTGGTGCATGGTGATGAGCAGCACGTGGTCGTCCGCGCCCAGGCGCACCAGCCGCCCGCGGACCAGCGGCCCGTTCGCCAGGTCGAAGGGCGCGTGGGCCTCTTCTGACAGCAGCGGCGCCAGCGCGGCGTCTGGATCGGGATGGTCGCCCAGGTCGTGCTCCACCAGCGCGAACCGGCTCTCCTCCGCGGGGGTGATGCGCTGCTCGGGCTCGCCGTTCACGACCGCGATCCGGGTGCGCAGCACCTCGTGCCGGGCGACGATCCGGTCCAGCGTCCGCACCAGCGCCTCCCGGTCCAGCGGGCCGCGCAGGCGTATGCGGTTGGGGATGTGGTAGGTGCTCCCCAGGTTTCCCAGCTGCTCCAGGAACCACAGGCGCTGCTGGGCGAAGGAGAGGGGAAGGCGCCCGCCCCGGTCCGCGGTCTCGATGGCGGGAAGGGTGGCGCGCGTGGCGCCCTCGACGGCGCGGGCCAGGTCCGCCAGCACGGGGGATGCGAACACCTCGCGCAGCGGGATCTCGGCGCCCAGCGCCTGCCGCACGCGCGATCCCACCTGCACGGCCAGGAGCGAGTGCCCGCCCAGGTCGAAGAAGTTGTCCCAGCGTCCCACCCGCGCCACGCCCAGCACCTCGGCCCACACGTCCGCCAGCGCCTGCTCCGTCTCGCCCACGGGCGGGTCGTAGCCGCTGCGGGCGTACGCGCCGCCCTCGGGCGCGGGGAGCGCCTTGCGGTCCAGCTTGCCGTTGGGGGTGAGCGGAAGCGCCTCCATCCGCACGTAGGCCGCCGGCACCATGTACTCCGGCAGCGTCTCGCCCAGGCGCGCGCGCAGCACCTCCGCCGCGGGCGCATCCTCTCCCGCCACGTACGCCACCAGCCGCCGCTCGCCGGGCGCATCCTCGCGCACCAGGACCACGCACTCGCGCACCCCCGGCTGCTCCGCCAGGCGCGCCTCGATCTCGCCCGGCTCGATGCGGAAGCCGCGCACCTTGACCTGGTGGTCGATGCGGCCGATGAAGTCCAGGACCGCGGTGCGTGAGTGCGTCAGTGCGTCAGTGCCTGAGTCGGCCGATCCCACACCTACTCCCGCACTCACGCACTCACGCACTTCCGCACTTTCCTTCCAGCGCACCCGGTCGCCCGTGCGGTACAGGCGCGCGCCGGGCTCGCCCCCGAACGGATCGGGGACGAAGCGCTCCGCCGTGAGCGCCGGGCGCCCGAGGTAGCCCTGGGCGACACCCGCCCCGCCCAGGTACAGCTCGCCCGCCACGCCCGCGGGCACCGGCTCCCCGGCGCCGTCGAGCACGTAGGCGCGCGTGTTGGCGATGGGGAGGCCGATGTCGGGCTTGCGCTCCGGGTCCGTGCACTCCGCCACGGTGCTCCAGATGGTCGCCTCCGTGGGGCCGTACAGGTTCAGCAGCCGGTGCCGGCCGCCCCAGCGGGCCACCAGCTCCGCGGGGAGCGCCTCGCCCGCCGTGGTGATGGTGCGCAGGGCGGGAAGGTCTTCCACCGGCAGCGCCGCCAGGGCGGAGGGCGGCAGCGTGACCATCGTCACCGCGTGCCGTCGCAGGACGGCGATGAGATCCGGCCCGGGGAGCAGCACGTCGCGCGGCGCCAGGCAGAGCGCGCCGCCGGCCGCCAGCGCCATCACCAGCTCGAAGGTGGCCGCGTCGAAGCTGAACGAGGCGAACTGCAGCACGCGGTCGTCCGGGCCCACGCCAAAGTCGCGCTGCTGCGCGGCGGCCACGTTGCACAGCCCCCGGTGCGGCACCAGCACCCCCTTGGGGCGGCCGGTGCTGCCGGAGGTGTAGATGACGTACGCCGGGTGCTCCGGCGTCAGCGCGCCGCGCTCCGGGTCCGTCTCCGGCGCCCCGGCCCACGACGCCGCCTCCGCGTCCAGCACGACGACCGGCGCCGCGAGGCCGTCCAGGGGCCCCTGCAGCCGCTCGCCGAGCTGCGCCTGCGTCAGGACGACGGCAGGGGCGCTGTCGTGCAGCATGTGGCGCAGCCGCTCCGCCGGGTACGCCGGGTCCAGCGGCACGTACGCGCCGCCCGCCTTGAGGGTCGCCAGCAGGGCGAACACCATCTCCGGCCCGCGCTCCGCGCAGATCGCCACGCGCACGCCGGGCCCCACGCCCCGGGCGCGAAGGTGGTGCGCCAGCCGGTTGGCCCGCGCGTTCAGCTCGCCGTACGTCACCCGCTCGGCGCCGAAGAGGAGCGCGGGGGCGTCCGGCGCGCGCCGGGCGTGGTCCTGGAACAGCTCGTGGATGCACGACGCGCGGGGGAAATCCGCCTCCGTGCGGTTCCACTCGTCGACCACCAGCGCGCGCTCGCTCTCCGGCATGACCGGCAGGCGGTCGACGGGGCGATTCTCATCCGCCGCCATCTCCTCCAGCACCCGCCGCAGGTACGCCGCGTGGCGCTCCACCGTCGCGCGGTGAAAGAGGGCGGTGGCGTACTCCAGCGAGCCCGTGATGCGCCCGTCGTCCTCCCACAGCGTGAGCGACAGGTCGAACTTGGCCGTGTCCTGCGCGGGCGTTCCCACCGGCCCCGTCTCCAGCCCCGGCAGCGTAAGCCCCCCTCCCAGCGCGTTCTGCCAGGCGAACATCACCTGGAAGAGCGGGCTGTAGGCCAGGCTGCGCACGGGGCGCACGCGCTCCACCACCTGCTCGAAGGGGATGTCCTGGTGCTGCTGCGCCTCCAGCGCCCGCATGCGCACCTGGGCCAGCAGCTCCGCCACGGTGGGCGCGGCGGACAGGTCCACGCGCAGCGCCAGCGTGTGCACGAAGAAGCCGATCAGCCCCTCGATCTCCCGCCGGTCGCGCCCGGCCGTGGGGGTGCCGACCACCACGTCCGCCTGCCCCGAGAGCCGGCTGAGCACGATGGCCCAGCCGGCCAGCAGCGTCATGAAGAGCGTGGTGCCGTTGCGCCGCGACAGCGCCTTGAGCGCCGCGCTCAGCTCCGCGTCCAGCGCCAGGGGCACGGAGTCGCCGGCGAAGTCCTGCCGCGCCGGGCGGGGATGGTCGGCCGGAAGCTCCAGCAGCTCCGGGGCGCCCGCCAGCGTCCGCTCCCAGAAGCCGGCCTGCCGCTCCAGCAGCTCGCCCTCCACCCGCCGGCGCTGCCACGCCGCGTAGTCCGCGTACTGCGTGGGGAGCGCCGGCAGCGGGTCCGCCTCGCCCGTGCTGAAAGCCCCGTACAGGGTGCTCAGCTCGCGGCCGAAGACGCCCATGGACCAGCCGTCGCTGACGATGTGGTGCACCGTCACCAGCAGCGCGTGCTCGTCGTCGGCCACGCGTACCAGGGTGCCGCGGATGAGCGGGCCGGCCGCCAGGTCGAAGCGCGCCGCCGCCTCCTCGCGCACCAGCGCGTCCAGCGCGGCGCGGGGATCGGGCGAGCTCCGCACGTCGTGCCCGGCGAGGGAAAAGCCGCCGGGGGTGGGCGCGGAGACCCGCTGCACCGGCTTTCCATCCACCTCTCCGAACGTCGTCCGCAGCACCTCGTGCCGGGCCACGATGCGGTCCAGCGCGCGGCGCAGGGCGTCCACGTCCAGCGGCCCCGTGAGGTACAGCCTCAGCGGGATGTGGTACGTGCCGCCCATCTCCTCCAGCGCCTCGAGGAACCACAGGCGCTGCTGCGAAAAGGAAAGCGGCGCGACCCGGGACCCCACGGGCTCCTTGCGGAGCAGGGATTCCAGGAGCGCCCGCTTCTCCTCGGGAGAAAGGCTCCGTGCGCGCGACAGGTCGTTGGTCATGAGGCGGTTCGGTGCGAAAGCAGATCAACCGGCGGCATAGCGGCTTCGTCCATCAGACGGCCCATCCACGGAAAGGAGCAAAGACCCGTTGCCAGCGCATCGACGCGGCCGCCAGGGGCGGCCGCGCGTCAAGAACGCCGGGCCGGGCTCACGGATGAGACCGGCGGCGTGGTTCCCGGCGGGCGGCCCCGCTCGCCGCGATCCTTTTCCCACGGATCGCTGCACGAAGGCCGGGCCCGCGTATGGGCTGTATGGATCCCGCGTGAAATGTCAGCAGACGAAGCGCTCACCTCCGCGCCGCCTGCTCCCCCTGCCCCGCCCCGGCTGCGCCGGCGGCCGGGACGTCTGCGGCCGAGCCATCACCTTCCTGCCCGTACCCGTTCGCCGGCCCCGGCACACCAGGGCAACGAACCGGCGGCTCCGCATCGGGGAGGTACCCACTGCGAGGGAGAGAGGATGGATTGGAAACCTAAATATAACTGGCGGAAAACTTTCCTTCAACCTGTCCCCCCTCCGCGGGCGCGAAAGTGCCCCTCCCAACCGCCGGTTTTCCCCCCGTGCGCCCGCCGGACGCTCCCTGTCCGTGCCCGACGTTGCGTGCTCTCGCGCGCCTTCCGGCCGGCCCGTGCGCGGGCGCCTCCGTCGGCGCGGAACCCTGCATCGGCTTCAGCGTGGCGTGTAAGGACCGTGAGTGATGGGCCGGCTGCCACGGATCGCGATCGGGGGGATGATGTGCCCGGACCGGCCTTCGCTCCCCGCGGCCGCCACCCCGCGATTTCTGGATCGCGGCAGATCGGGCTGCCCCGATCGCCGATCCCGTTCTTCCAGGCGAGGCGCGCGATGCCGTGCGACAGGGCAGCGCGGACGGTGAAACGAAAAGAGGGCCGGACCCCGTCGCTGCGGTCGGCCCTTTGCCGCGATCCTGGGTGCGGGATAGCGGATCTCGCCAAAATTGGCTATAATTGAAGCATCCGGCCGCTGGCGCCCACCCCTGGCCGGTCCCGCAGGACTGCCCTTCGGAGTTCCGCGACACCTCCGCACGTGCACCTGAGGTAGAGGGGCGAGGTACGCCCCGCAGCCGCCCACCCAGCCAGTCCGGGTGGGCGGTCCCCGTGGCTTGTCTCTCGAGCGGGCGCACACGCGTCCGCCGTGGTGAATCGTTCCCTCGAAAAGACCGCGAATGCTCGCGACGACCGCGACCGAGCACGAATTTCCGTTCGCCGCGTGGACGCGGCAGACCCGCCAGTCCGCCCTGCGCGAGATCCTGGCGCTGGCGTCGCGTCCGGGGCTTCTCTCCTTCGCCCTGGGCATGCCGGCCCCGGAGCTCTTTCCCGTATCCGCCTACACGGGCGCCGCGCGGCACGTGCTTACGACGGAGCCGGACGCGCTGCAGTACGGAATGCCGCTGGGAGGTCTGCGCCGCCACGTGGTGGAGCTGATGGCCCGGCGCGGCGTGCGCTGCACGGAGGACGAGGTGTTCATCACCAGCGGCGCCCAGCAGGCCATGAGCCTGCTGGGCCAGCTGCTGGTGTCTCCCGGCGACCCGCTGGTGACCGACGAGCTCACCTACGACGGGATGGTGAACGCCCTGCGCCCCCTGCAGCCGCGCGTGCTCACCGTGCCCTGCAACCCGCGGACGGGGATGGACGTGGACGCGCTGGAGGCCCTTCTGGAGTCCGGCGAGCGCCCCGCGCTGATCTACACCATCCCCGAGGGGCACAACCCCCTGGGGTGCAGCATGCCCGTCGACGCGCGCCGCCGCCTGGCCGCGGCCGCGCGCCGCTACGGCGTTCCCGTGGTGGAGGACGACGCGTACGGGCTGCTGAACCTGGAGGGCCAGGCGCCCCCGGCCGTGCGGTCGTTCGATCCCCGCTGGGTTCTGTACGTGGGCTCGTTCAGCAAGATCGTGGCGCCGGCGCTGCGCACGGGGTGGGTGGTGGCGCCGCCGGACGTGGTGCAGCGGCTGTCCATCCTCAAGCAGGGCAGCGACCTGGACGTGTGCAACTTCGCGCAGCGCACCCTGTCGGCGTTCCTGGACCGCGAGACGTTCTCCACGCACCTGGCGGAGCTGCGGGCGGAGTACCGGGGCCGCCGCGACGCCATGCTGGCCGCGCTGGACGCCCACTTTCCCGCCGAGGCCCGCTGGCACGCCCCCACCTCGGGGATGTTCGTGTGGGTGACCATGCCCCAGGGGGTGGATACGACGGCGCTCCTGCGGCGGGCCGTGGAAGAGGCCGGCGTGGCGTTCGTCCCCGGGCAGGCGTTCTGCGCGGCGGGTGGCGTGCGGGGCCGCAACGCGCTGCGGCTGAACTTTTCCCGCGTGAACGCCGAGCAGATCGCCGACGGGATCGCGCGGCTGGGCCAGGTGCTGCAGCCCCCCCGCACGCCTCCCCGCGCGTCCCGCCTCGCCCTGGTGGCCAGCGAGCTCTGACCGCCCCGGCGGTGAGCCGGTGAAGATCGCTGTCATTCCGAGGGAGGCGCCACGTGAAGCCGTCTGCGCGCTCCAGGCCGTGGCGCCGACCGAAGAATCTTTATCGGAAACGGGAGGGCCCCTCGCGCTGAGGCCGACGTAGCCGACAGGACCGTGCGCCCATCGTAGAGATTCTTCGGTC
>DASTVC010000104.1:0-2536 GCA_035759295.1 Longimicrobium sp.
ATCTCCGCCAACGCGAGCGAAACATTCAGCGACTCGAGCTGAACCGCCGAACCAAGGCCCAGCGTCTCCGTGTAATGCCAGAAGTGCTCGCCATGCCGGGTGTACTGCTCTACCCGCGCCCCGTTCTGGGACACGAGCAGATAGTGCTGAAGCGACGCGATGCCCCGATAGCTCTCCCACTTGCGACCATGGTCGTAGTTCGTCGTCGAGGGGGAGAGCACTTCCACCAGCAGCACGGGGTTCAGCAGCAGATCCACTCCGCGCAGCCGGTCTCGCTGCGGCTGGCCGCAGAACACCGCGACATCCGGAAGAAACGCGTGATCGCCCTCCTTTGCCCGCACCAGCGTTCCCTGCGATACCACGCCGCACGGCCTGCCTCGCAGCTGGTTGGCGAGAGAGGTGGCGATCTGGCTGACGATGAGCCCGTGCTCCAGCGAAGCGCCGCTCATCGCCAGAATCTGGCCGTCCACAAACTCCAGGCGCTCTTCGCTCACCTCCGCGGCGGCGATGAAGTCATCCAGGGTGATGGTCGCGGTCTGCGGATGCGTGGCCATGCGCGTATCGTCTACAAACTGCCCAGCTGCACCAGCTTCGGCGCGGGGGGCGCAGCCATGGCGCGGAGGTTGGCCTCCGACAGGTCGATGGCCACCTCGCCGTCCACGTCGGCGTCCACGATCTCGGTGATGCTGCCGGGGCCGCCGGCGTCGATCGTGCGCGCCTGCTCCTTGGCGTGGTACGACGAGCGCACCAGCGGCCCGCTCTCCACGTGGCCAAAGCCCAGCTCCCGCTCGCCGATCTCCTTCCAGCGACGGAACTCGTCGGGCGTCACCCAGCGGTCCAGCGGCACGTGGTGCTCACTGGGGCGCAGGTACTGGCCCAGCGTAAGGATGTCGACGGACGCCTGGCGCAGGTCCTTCATGGACTGCAGGATCTCGTCCTCCGTCTCGCCCATCCCCAGGATGATGGCGCTCTTGGTGAGCTGCGCCGGGTTCATCCGCTTTACGGCGCCCAGGAACGAGATCGACCGCCAGTACTTCGCCCCCGGCCGCAGCGCCTTTCCCAGCCGCTCCACCGTGTCGATGTTGTGCGCCAGGATGTCGGGGCGCGCTTCGACCACGGTGCGCAGCGCCTCCTCGTTCCCCTTGAAGTCGGGGATCAGCACCTCGACGGTGCAGCCGGGAACGCGCTCGTGGATCTGGCGGATGCACTCGGCGTAGATGGCCGCGCCGCCGTCGCGCAGCTCGTCGCGGTTCACGCTGGTGATGACGGCGTGCTCCAGCCCCATGGTCGCCACGGAATCGGCCACGCGGCGCGGCTCGTCCCAGTCCAGCTCGGTGGGCATGCCGTGGGCGACCGCGCAGTACTTGCAGGCGCGGGTGCACACGTCGCCCAGGATCATGAAGGTGGCGGTGCCGCTCTCCCAGCACTCGCCGATGTTGGGGCAGTGTGCCTCTTCGCAGACGGTGTGCAGCCCCTGCGAGCGCATCAGGCTCTGCAGCCGCAGGTAGTTGGGCCCGCCGGGCGCGCGAACCTTGAGCCACTCGGGCTTGCGCGCGCGGTGGCTCACCGGCTCGCTGCCATCGGGACGCGGCAGGTTTACGGTGCCCTTGCTCTTGACGATCCCGTTGTCCTTGCCCGCCGGCGCGTACCCGCGCTGCGGCGCTTCGGGCGCCTGGATGCTCATATTCCCTCAAGTCTGCGGGGCACGCCGGCCCCGCCCTGGCTCGTTGTGCGGACAGCGGGGCAAGGCGCGCTGGTGCGGCCTGGCCCCGCCTGTGTGCGCGAGCCCGGCCGTGGCGCCCGCAATCCGTGGGCCGGGCCGGGGGTCATTCGAATCGCACAAGTTAGCCCGTGGCACGGCGAAAGGCAAACCCGGGCCCCGATTCTGAGCCGTACTCACCCCGTTCCGCACCCGATTTGTCAGTGCGGCTTACAATCCGGTTGGATCCGTTCGGATCGAAGACCGCCGAACGTCGAAAAAATACCTCACCCGCAGTCCGTGTGAGGTCGGATCTTTCAGGAGATTCGCGCCTCCCCGTCCACGCGCAGGAAGGCCCACCCGCCGCGCGGCGGGTGGGCCTTCCTGCTGCGAAAACTCTCTGCCTCAGCAGGCGACAAGCGTGGGATCGCCGCCGCCGGGGCACCCGTAGCACGTATCGTTGGTAACCTCCACGCACTCCCGCTGGAACCGCAGCGAAGCGCAGCCGCAGGTCTCGAAGTCTATGCTGCACCCGATGGTACATTCACCGCCGGTCGCGTGCGCGCGCACTGTGCCGCGCGCCGGCGCGGGCTCGCCCGCCTCGAAGCTCTCCACCGCCAGGTCGTCCAGCCGAAGCTTCTTCCGCATTGCCGATCTCCTGCATAGAGGGGTGACTTCCGCGACCGGCGCGGACGTGCGGCCGCGGGACGGGGATCCGTCCCGCCCGATCTACTCGAAAGGCGCCACAAATGTTTCAATGCCGCGGACCCCTCTACCCGGCCTGCTCCACGCGTAGCACGGCGGGAGCCAGCCCCTGCGCCTGCAGCGAGCGCACCG
>DASTVC010000105.1:0-6117 GCA_035759295.1 Longimicrobium sp.
ACCGTCTTTGCCTGGTCCCCCTGCGAGAACATGGTCCACGCCCACCGCGTGGAGACACTGCTAATGTGAGGCTCAGGCAAGTCAGCCGGGGATGCCTCCGCGTGCATTCTCCAGCAGCGTTTCGACCGCACCTGCCTCACCGGCGAGGATGACCCCGAGCGGACTCTGGTCCTCCAACTCGGGAATCGGACGATTCAGCCACGTTCGGGCCGATTCCCGATCCCCGAATACCGATTCCGCCATCTCCAGGACTCGAGCGATCGGGGTGTTCGAGGTTGTCGACGGAATGTCGCCCTTGGCCGCCAGGGGTCCGGCATCCCCTGACTGTGGGCGGGATGCCGACAGGAGCGTTGCCAGGTCGGGCGCATCTTCGGGAACGCGATAGTCGCCCATCGGGTCAGGTGTGAGTACTGGTGAACCGGCTTGCCCACTCCTTCGTCGCGTCACCGACTTCATCCAGGACCTGGGCGTCGGTGCGGCCGGAGGACTTGAGGACGTGGAAGCTGTGGTCGGCGCCCTCAAGCCAGTGCATCCGCCAATCCGTCTTTACCGTCTGCAGCGCGCGCTCCATCAGGTCGCGGCGGCACAGCTCGTCGCGGGTGCCGTTGAAGCAGAGCACGGGGACGGTGATGTCGGGAAGGTGTGCGTCGCGAAGCTTCTCGGGCTGGCCGGCGGGGTGGAGAGGGTAGGCGAGCAGCAGCAGCCCGTCGCACGCGAAGCCCTGCGCCGCAAGCATGGACGCCGCGCGGCCGCCCATCGACCGCCCGCCGATGATCAGCACATCGGGGTGCAGCTCCTCACGGATGCGCGCGATGACGGCGGAGGTGGTGTCCATCAGCCGCGGCATGGGATCGGGGCGGCCGGATCCCTTCTCCTTGTACAGGAAGTTGAAGCGCACCACGTCGATGCCGCGGGCGCGGATTGCCTCGGCGACGGCCAGCATCCCCTTGTCGCCCATGTGTCCGCCCGCCCCGTGCGCGCACGCGAACACGATGCGCGGCCCCCCTGCCGCATCCGCCGCGTCATGGACCGCGCTCGTCTCCTCCTCGCCCACCCGGACCCGCCACGTCGCGCTCGTCGAGTCAGCCACGGCTCCTCCGCCGGAATAGGTACGCACCGCGATCCGTCGACGGTACGGCGGATCCGCATCGTCGATTGATAACCTGCGCGCGGTCCGCCTGCAACGCACCCGGTGTCCTGCTCATCCACCGAAATTCCGGAGGATACGAACGCGGGCGCGCACCGTGTGGCGCGCGCCCGAGATTCCGGGATCGATTCAGCAGAAGTGTCGCTCAGCCGCGGAAGACGGTGTGGTGCACGCGCGCGTAGGCCGAGTACGCGGCCACCACTCGCGACGACGTGCCGCGCGCCGCCACACGCCCCGCCCGCAGCGCGGCCAAGAACGACTCGCGGGTGGGCTCGAAGGCCGGCACCTCCACGTACGCCGTGCCGATCTCGCCCGCGGTGTGCGCGTCGCTGCCGGCGCCCAGCGGGAGGCCGCGAGCCTGTGCCCACGCCTCGCCCGCCTCGTTCACGCCGGCGCCCCAGGTGCGCGCGTTGTGCGCCTCCACCACGTCCACCAGGTCGGCGATGGCGGCCAGGTGGTGCTCGCCGCCCCCGCGCCGCCGCACGTCGAACGGGTGGGGGACGTAGACGACGCCGCCCTGCGCGCGGATGCGCTCTGCCGTCTCGCGCAGCGGCGTGCCGCGGGGGATGCGTTCGGTAAGGAAGATGCCGATGAGGTCCGGCCCCTCGGCGGTGCGCACCTCTTCGCCGGCCATCACCCGGTCCGGCGCGCGCGCCTGCATGGCCAGCGCAGCCTCCAGCTCGTCGTGGTCCGTGACGACGATGCGGTCAATGCCGCGCGCGTCCATGGCGGCCAGGATGCCGTCAGGGTCGTTCAGCGAGTCGTACGAGGCGCGGGTGTGCACGTGCATGTCCACGCGCATGAGCCGCTCAGCCACGCTCCTCCGCCCGCCGCACCAGCTGCTTCCATACGTCGCGCGCCCGGTCCTGCAGGTCGCCCAGGGTGCCGGTGTTGTCGATCGCGATGTCGGCGCGCGCGCGCTTGAGCTCCGCCGGCATCTGCGCCGCGATCATCCGCCGCGCCTCGCCCTCGTCCAGCCCGCGGTCGGCCACGATGCGCCGCAGCCGGATCTCCTCCGGCGCATCCACCAGCACCACCACGTCGAAGTCGTCCACCATCCCCACCTCGAACAGGAGCGGGATGTCGGCCACGATCAATTTTTCGCCGCGCGCCTGCGCCTGCTGGTATTCCCCGTCGCGCAGCGCGGCAACGGCGGGGTGCACGATCCCTTCCAGCCGCGCCCGCGCGTCCGGGTCGGCAAAGACGATCTGCCGGAGCGCGGCGCGGTCCAGGGCGCCGCCGTCCTCCAGCACCCAGGTGCCCCACTCGCGGGCGATGGCGGTGTGCGCGGGGGTGCCCGGCTCCACCGCGCGGCGCGCCAGCTCGTCCGCGTCCACCACGGTGGCGCCCATGGAGCGCCACACGTCGGCCACGGCGGACTTGCCCGCCGCGATGTTCCCCGTCAGTCCTACCTTGAGCATGGGTGTTCCACGATCTGCATTGACTCCGGCTTCATCGACGCCGCGGATTCGCGGTCTCGGAGATGGCCTCCGACTGGGACAGGATGTCGTCCGTGGTGTTGCGCACCCGGTCGGGCCCGGCCGAGCCCACGCGAAAGGAGCGGCGGGTGGTGACCAGGTAGTACGGCTCGTTCCACGGGTCCAGCGCCGCCTGCGCCCCTTCGCGCGCGGCCAGGAACTGGGTGAAGTCCCGCGGCCGGGGAAGGCTGGCGCCCTGCGAGCGCTCGCGCACCAGCACCCGCTGCACGTCGTGCACGCGGTTCTTGGCCTCCCACCGGTACACCGGGTTCAGCACGTACTCGATCTGCGGCCGTGCGCGGGCCCGCAGCTGCGGCACCATCAGCACGACCGCCAGCGCGATCACCAGCCCCCACAGGATGCGCGACAACATTCAGCTCCCCCCTCTGGTCTGCTTCGCCATCCGGCCGCCCGCGTCCAGAAAGAACCGCGCCGCGCCGTTCTCCTCGCGCACCGACGCGCGTCCCGCGGCCGCCAGCCGGTCCAGGTGCGCCAGCGTCTCGCGCAGGGCCAGCATGCGCGTGGACGGCGGCATCTCGCGCCCCGGGTAGCGCGCGTCCACCACCTCCCAGCAGCTGCGCGGCTCTGGGCCCAGCAGCGCGCGCACGGTCTCCGTCTCCGCGTCCGCCGCGGCGCGCAGCTCGCGGATGCGCCCCACGCCGTCCGCCGGCGCCTCGCCGTGGCCGGGAAGGACTAGCGTGGGATGCAGCGCCTCCAGCCGCGCCAGCGCCGCCGCGTAGTCGCCGACGGGGTCCGTCCGCTGGCGGTTCACGCCCAGCGTGGGGGTGATGCGCGGCAGCACGGCGTCGCCCGCGATCAGCACGCGGTCCGCCGGGCGAAAGAGGGAGACGTGCCCCGCCGTGTGCCCCGGCGTCCACACGAACCGCCATCCCGCCGCGCCGGGCACCTCGCCCTCGTCCCCGTCCAGCACCCCGTCGAATTCCAGCGCCGTGGTGTACGAGCGGGCGCTCCGCTGCAGTTCCTCCACCACGCGAACCATCTCGCCGGGCGCGCCGCAGCGGCGCAGCAGGCCGGCGCGGTAGTCCGCCTCCTCGTCCGGGTGCGCGGCGGCGTGCGCCATCCGCTCCGCGTCCAGCCGCCCGGTCAGCACCGCCGCGCCGGACGCCTCCTTCACCCGCGCCGCCAGCCCCACGTGGTCCATGTGCATGTGCGTCACCACGTGCACCGCCACCCGCTCCCATCCCCCCGCCGCGGATCGGACGCCTTCATACAGCGCGGCCCAAGCATCCTCGGTGTTCAGCCCGCCGTCCACCAGCATCCATCCCCCGTTCCCCACGTCTACCAGGTACGCGTTCACCTGCGGCGGCCGGCCCGGCATGGGGGTGGAGATGCGGTGGATTCCCTCCGTTGCGGCGGCTTGCACCGGGCGGTTGCGGGGTGAACGTGTACCTTCAGGGCGAACGGATATCCGGCAAGATAGGGTGCGATGCGTCGCTTGGGGTAGAGCGGCGTTGCCCACGCGTGCCCTTCAGGCCGTCTTTTGCCGATTGGAAGGCTGCCGTCGCGGGGCGCTGTCGGCAGGGCGGGGGAAGCGGATAGATTCGCCGCCGCCGATTCGCACAGGTCCCTTCACCATGTTCGCGCCGGATGTGGCGCGTCGATATGCAGCGTCGGCGAGGAGGCCTGGACAACGTTTCGGTGGATGTGGACGCAGTCCAGGTGCAGCCCGGAGCGCCCCGCATCCAGCTGCCGCATCACCCGATGCGCGATCCCGTGAGCTTTCCGCCTGCTGGATGGACAGGGGCCGATTGCGGATTCCGCCGCTCCGCCCGCGATTCGGGCCTCCGAACGAGGGCCGGGTCTGGCAAAGACGCGCATCAGGTGGAGGCGTCGGCAGGGTACGAGGCTGGGTGGCGGGTAAGGTGCTCCCCGAAAAAACGCGGATACACACCGTGAGGCTGCCTTGCGACGGCACGACGGTGGGCTTAGCGCGCGCCCCTGCCGCGACGAGGCGGACTCCGACTGAAGACTTGCATCCTGAGATGACACCACCGCAGATGAGATCGGCGGATTTCCCATCTGAGAGGACCGGACACCCGGTTCGCGCACTCGCGCTGTACCTGCTGGCGGTGTTCGCGGGCGGCGCGCTGCTGGCGCCGTGGCTCTACCACGGCATCCAGGCGCTGGCGCCGTCCATCCCCGCGCTCGAGGTGGCGGCGCGGATGCCGTTTGCGCGATACGTGAACCGCGGGCTATTGATCGTGGCGCTGCTGGGGCTGCCGTTCTTCGTCCGCGCGGCGGGCGTGCGGCGCTGGAGCGATGTGGGGATGGGGCGCGGCTCGTTCCGCTGGCGGCGCTTCGGCGCCGCGTTCGCGCTCGGCTTCGTCTCCCTCGCCGCGGTGTGCGCCATCACGCTGATCGCGGGCGGGCGGATGATCAAGCCGCGGTCTCCGGGCGAGCTGGCGGGGCAGTTCTTGGGCGTGCTGGCGACTGCGCTCATCGTCGCCGTGATCGAGGAGCTGCTCTTCCGCGGCGCCATGTTCGGCACGCTGCGCCGGGCCATGCGCTGGCCTGCCGCGCTGGCGGTGAGCAGCGGCGTGTACGCCATCACCCACTTCATGGCCCGGGCGGAGAACCCGCCGACCGTCGACTGGCTCTCCGGCCTGCGCGTCCTGCCGACCATGCTGGCGGGGATGACCGAACTGCGGACGCTGTTTCCCGCGCTGTTGAGCCTGACGCTCGCGGGGGTGATCCTTGGGCTGGCGTACCAGTGGACCGGCGATCTATCCGCCTCCATCGGCATCCACGCCGGCTGGATCTTCTGGCTCAAGTTCTACGGCTTCGCCACCCGCCGCGCACCCGGTGTGGACGAATGGTTCTGGGGCACTGGCAAGCTGGTGGACGGGTGGCTGGCCTTTGCGGCGCTGGTGGTGGTGCTGTCGGTGGTCCTGTTGGCTGCCCGGCGTCGGCGGGTTGCGGCATAACGAAAAACCTGCCCCGCGCTGGTGGTCAGCGCAGCGCAGGCTTGCACTCCGGACGGCGGAGCGCGTGACCGTCAGTACGGACCGCAGATGAAGGGATCGCAGGTTTCGGGCTCGCACTGGGTGTAGGCCAGCGAGCCGCCGCCGCAGCCGGCGCAGGTGTCCCCGTTGGTGAAACAACACCCGGAAAGGTTGGTGCACTGGTAATTGGTGGCGCAACGGTCGGTATAGCCGTTTGCCTGCACGGTCCCGCGCGACGGCTTGTCGTCGCCGGTCGTGAAGCTCTGCACTTCGAGGTGGTCGACGTCGAGTTTCAGCTTTTTCATTTTCCCTCTCAGGAATGGGTGGAGTGACACCCCGCGGCATGCACCGTCATTTGGGGCCGACTCGTGCTACACTGCACCGGACGGCAAATGTTCCCATGGTGATGCGGGTGTGCCGATGGAGGGCACTCTCGCGCTCCACTGGCCCCGCTCATGCTCACAGGTTAGTTTGGCCGGGTTTTTCGCGGGCGTGGAAGGGCTGCGCGCCGCGGCGTACCGATGCTGAC
>DASTVC010000106.1:0-21512 GCA_035759295.1 Longimicrobium sp.
ACCGCGACTATCCGCTGTTCATGGCGCGCACGATCGCCTTGGTCGACAGCTTGGGGGTGCGCAACGCAATGGCCTCCCAGACGCTTCAGTTGATGGGGCTCGCGGCAAACCTGTCCAGCGCCCAGACCAGTGCCGACGTGCGCGCCGCCTTCGAGGGGGCGGCGGCACCGGTGGGCTTGTGGCAGGAAAAACGGTACGGGCAGGGCGGACGCACCACCATCACGGCGTTCCCGGGGTTTGCGGGGGGCTTCGAAGACGTCATCGGCAGTGGCCGCGACGGTTGGACGGCAGGTGCCGCGGCGCAGATCGGCTTCGAGTACCAGTTGGGACGCAGGGTGTCGCTTGATGGGGCGGATCGCGGGTGTGGTTGGGTGATCAAGTTGTTCTGCTCCGTAGGCATCTTCATCCCGGTCGTCGATTTGGGCACCTTGGTCACCTACCGCCTCGACAACGACGCAGGCGTGGACGAAACGCCCAACGACAGCTTTCGGCAGGTGATCGCGCCCGGCGTATTCCTGAGCTTGGGGATCCGGCATTCTCCGCTCGCGCTCCTGGTCGGTGCGCAGTTCATCCCCACAATTCGCGAAGTAGCCTCGACTGACGATACGGACGATGCCAATGCTTGGCGCCTGGGCGCCGCACTCGCCCTTGACGTACCGCTCTTTCGCTTTTGACGCGCTTGCAGAGAATGCAGCACGCGCGGCCGCCGAATTTGGCGGCACCGCGTCGTTTCTCTGCTCGGCTCCGATCAAGGTGGCCGCTCTCTCCCGGGATTTGACTTGGGGAACCGCCGACCTTCCGGTTCAGCCATCTCGCGCGGGGTCGTCGATCACGTCCGAGGCAGCCCGCTCGCCGCGGGCAAGCCGGAAGAATGGAATCGCGAGCGCCTGAACCGCCGCGCCGCAGAGGTAGGAGACCGGGTATCCCCACACGTCGGCGGCCCGGCCCAGGAGCGGCTGCACGCCGACTGCGCCGCTGGATCCCAACAGCGAGTCGAACGACAGCACGGTGGCGCGGTGGCTGGAGGGGATGAGTCCATTCAGGTACGTCTGGCGCACGGGTGTGAGCGCGGCGAACGTCAGCCCCCACAGCGCCAGGAGCCCGACGACCACCCAGAAGCGCGGCACCAACCCGATCAGCGCCAGAACGGCGGTGCTCAGAATGGTGCCCCCCATCAGCACGGTCGTGCGGCGGCGGAACAGGCGGCCCATGTGCGGCACCAGCAGACCCCCGGCAATCTGGGCTCCGGCAACGATGGCCGCAGTCAGTCCGGCGATGCCGTAGGCGGTTTCGCTGCCGTATAGTTCCAGCAGGTACGGCTGCATGGCGTAAAAGGCGTAGATGGCCACTCCGCCGGTAAACGGCGCGCTCAGCATTACCCACCGCACCGGCGGATTGCCCAGCCCGTGCTCGATCGAGGAACGCAGCACGGCCTTTATCTCGCTGACGGGGTCTTTGCCGGGACTCGGCGTGAACCCCTCGTCGCGCATCAGCGCGAACGCGAGCCCGAAGGAGAGCGCCAGCACCACCGCGCGAACCAGGTACGGCACGCCCAGGTTGGTCGCCTGCGCGATCAGCCCGCCGGCCACGGAACCCCCGAGCATGGCGATTCCTTCCGCGATCTCGCCCCTGGCAAGCACCGCCTCCAGCCGCCCGCCCTCGCGCAGGTAGCCGGTGGACGTCAGCGCATCCACCAGCCAGGCTTCGACCGCGCCCGAGAAGAAGGTAAAGCCCAGTCCGAGAAGCGCGGAGGTCAGTGCCCACGCCCAGAAGGGCGCGGACAGGCGCCACATCGCGAAGTAGAGAACCGTGGAGATCGCGAGGGTAAGCGTGCCGAGCAGATAGGACGTACGCCGGCCGCGCGTGTCGGCCACCACCCCCGTCGGCACCTCGAAAAGCACCATCCCCGCGGTGAAGCACGCGTTCGCGGCGAACGCCGCGGTGTTGCTCAGGCCCGCGTCGAGCAGGAAGAGCGTGTTGATCCCCCAGATCAACGAGGCCGCCAGCGTGTGGAGCAGCAGCAGGAGCAGGTAGACGCGCTGTACCCGGCGGGACGAGGCGTTCACGGCAGGGGATGGCTGGACCGGCTGTACGAAGGAGGAAGGCCGGATTCCTCCGGCCTTCCATGCAACACACCCGCACCATTCTACCCGGATCGCGCCGGCACCGCACGCATGTGCGACGTAGCGCGAGCATTCCCGATCAAAGCGGCAGCTGCTGCGGCGGAATGCTGGCCAGGATCGGTGTCAGCGCGTCGTGGGTTCGGGGGACACGAACCACGGGGGTCCGTCGCGCTCCTTGAAGTATTTAAATATGTCGCATAATATCCAACGCGATTCGTCGGTGCATTACTTCCGCGTACACAAGGGGAGAGAAAAGATGAAGCAGGAGAAGCTGAAGCTGGACGTCGGGACGCTGCGGGTGGAGTCGTTCCGTTCCACCGGGATGCCCGAAGGGGGCGGTACCGTAGTCGCGCATGGTCCCAGCGCGCGGTGCCCTACCGCCGCGTGCACCGCGCTATACGACGGGTATACCTGCCCCTACACCTGCGCCTACACCTGCATCTGACGGAATCCCGGGCCTGGCGCCGGGGCGATCCCCGCGCGCCGGCGGGAACACGGGCAGTCGCCTGACTGCCCACGGACAAAACGGCCCGGCTCGATTGCGATCGAGCCGGGCCGTTTTGAATCGCCGCTGTACGCTGCTGCATGTGTGCAATGCCAGCGCCAGGGGCGGTTTACTCCACCGTAACGCTCTTGGCCAGGTTCCGCGGCTGGTCCACGTTGGCGCCGCGCAGGACGGCGATGTGGTAGGCCAGCAGCTGCAGCGGAATGCTGGCCAGGATCGGCGTAAGCGCGTCGTGGGTGCGCGGGATGCGGATCACGTGCTCCACCACGCCCTCCAGCTCCTCGTCGTCCTGGCTGACGACGGCGATGATGCAGCCGCCGCGCGCCTTTACCTCGTCGATGTTGCTGCGCACCTTGTCGTACACGGCGTCGCGCGGGGCGATCACCACCACCGGCATGTTCTCGTCGATCAGCGCGATGGGGCCGTGCTTCATCTCCGCCGCGGGGTACCCCTCGGCGTGGATGTAGCTGATCTCCTTGAGCTTGAGCGCCCCCTCCAGCGCCGCCGGGAAGTTGTAGCCGCGGCCCAGGTACAGGAAGTTCGTGCGGTCCTTGTACTGCTCCGCCAGCTTCTTGATCGCCTCGTCCATCTTCAGGATCTCGGCCACCTGCTCCGGCAGCTGCCGCAGCGCCCGCACAATCTCGCGTCCGCGCGACTGCGTGAGCGTGCCGCGCAGCCGGCCCAGGTGAATGGTGATCATCGTCAGCACCACCACCTGCGACGTAAACGCCTTGGTCGACGCCACGCCGATCTCCGGCCCCGCGTGCAGGTACACGCCCGCGTCCGTCTCGCGCGGGATCGTCGATCCCACTGCGTTCACGATGCCCAGCGTCGTCGCGCCCTGCTGCTTGGCCTCGCGCATGGCCCACAGCGTGTCGGCCGTCTCGCCGCTCTGGCTGATGGGGATGGCGATGGTTCCCGGCTCCACCACCGGCCGCCGGTAGCGAAACTCCGACGCGTACTCCACCTCGGTGGGAATGCGGGCCAGGTCTTCCAGCAGGTACTCGCCGATCAGCCCGCTGTGCCAGCTGGTTCCGCATCCCAGGATCACGACGCGCTTGGCGGCCGCCAGCTCCTCGTCCATCCCCGTAAGCCCGCCCAGCTTTACCCCGCCCTCGTCCTCCAGCAGCCGGCCGCGCATGGTCTCGCGCAGCGTCTCCGGCTGCTCCATGATCTCCTTGAGCATGAAGTGGTCGTAGCCGCCGCGCTCCACCTCGCTCAGGTCCCAGTCCACCCGGTTGATGGGGCGCGAAACGGGCCCCTGCTTGGGCCGGTGCACCGTGTAGCCACCCTTGGTGATGGTGGCCATGTCGCCGTCGTTCAGGTAGATCACGTCGCGGGTGTGGGCGATCACCGCCGCCGCGTCGCTGGCCACGAACGTCTCGCCGTTCTCCCCCACGCCGATCAGCAGCGGGCTCCCCAGCCGCGCGACCACGATCTTGCCGGGGTCGCGCGTGCTCACCACCGCGATGCCGTACGTCCCTTCGATCTGCGTGAGCGCCGTCTCCACCGCGCGCTCCAGGCTCTCGCCGGCGCGCCCGTCGCCCGTGGTGTACACCTCCTCGATCAGGTGCACCAGCACCTCGGTGTCGGTGTCGGACGTGAAGACGTGGCCGCGCGACTGCAGCAGCTTGCGCAGGGTGCCGGCGTTCTCGATGATGCCGTTGTGCACCAGCGCAAAGTCGCCGTTCTCCGACAGGTGCGGATGCGCGTTGCGCGTGTTGGGCGGGCCGTGCGTGGCCCAGCGCGTGTGGCCGATGCCGTACCACCCTTCCACCGGCTCCGCCACGATCAGCTTCTCCAGCTCGGCGATCTTCCCCGCCTCCTTGCGCACCTCCAGGTGCCCGTTCCTGGAGACGACGATCCCCGCCGAGTCGTAGCCGCGGTACTCCAGCCGCTTGAGCCCCTGGATCAGGAGCGGCGCGACCTGCTGATCACCGATGTATCCAACGATTCCGCACATGGCTCTTGGTCCTGCGTGGAAGAGTGACGATTCGTTTGTGGTATTGGCTGACCGACCGAACCAGCAAGTTCTGGGCGTGTCCCTCCGCTGCGCTCCGGGCCGGGCTGCGCGCGCAGTAGGCAACGATACAACTGTTGCCAACTGCGCCGAGCCCCCGGCGCTCACGGGCTTCCGGCGCGCTCCCGTCGGGCTCGTGCATGCGCGCCGTGTTCTCGGCCCTCCGGGCGCGCATCCCTCACGCAAAACCCGTCCGGATCGCCCCGCCGCCCGTGCCGTGTATCCCCTCTCCCACGCAGTTTGTGGGAGAGGGCAGGCGAGGAACGAGCCGGGTGAGGGCCCTACTCCGGCAGCGCCGCCCGCAGCGTCTCCACCAGCGCCGCCGCCTCGCCGCGCGTCTGCGCCTCGCAGATCACGCGGACAATGGGCTCCGTGCCGCTGGGCCGCAGGTGCGCCCACTTCTTCTCCGCGCGCCAGTCCAGCCGCAGCCCGTCCTGCCGGTCCGCGTCCGCCTCCGGAAAGCGCGCCGCCAGCGCGTCGTACACGGCGTCCAGCGGCTGCGACGGGCGCGCCACCTTTTCCTTCACGATCTCGTAGCGGCCAATCCCGTCCGCCAGCGACTGCAGCGACTCGCCCGTCTCCGCCAGCAGCTGCAGCACCAGCGCGGCCGCAACCGGCGCGTCGCGCGTCAGGTGAACGTCCGGCAGAATCACCCCGCCGTTCCCCTCACCGCCGATGGTGGCGCTCTCCGCTTGCATCCGCCGCGCCACGTTGATCTCCCCCACCGCCGCGCGGACCAGGGGGACGCCCGCCTTCTCCGCCACGTCGTCCAGCAGACGGCTGGTGGACAGGTTGGTCACCACCGCCCCCGGCCGGTGCCGCAGGACCAGCGTAGACGCCAGCGCCAGCGTGTAGTCCTCGCCGATCGCCCGTCCCTCGCCGCTGACCAGCGACAGCCGGTCCACGTCGGGGTCCGTCGCCAGGCCGATCGCGGCGCCGGTGCGGCGGACGAGCGCCTCCAGCTCCTTCAGGTTCTCCGCCACCGGCTCCGGCTCGCGGGGAAAGCGGCCGTCCGTCTCCATGTTGATGGCGTCCACCGTGCAGCCCAGCGCTTCCAGCAGCTGCGGGAAGATGTTGCCGCCCGCGCCGCGCACGCAGTCCAGCGCCACGTGAAAGCGCTTCGCCCGGATCGCCTCCACGTCCAGGAAGGGGATGGCCAGGATGCGCTTGAGGTGGCGCTCCACCGCCTCGCCGTCCTCGCTCCATCCGCCCAGCTGGTCCCACGTCGCCCGGGGAATCTCGCCGTCCAGAAAGGCGCGCATCTCCGCGCCTTCCGCTCCGTCCAGGAACATCCCGCTGGGGCCGATGAACTTCAGCGCGTTCCACTCGATGGGGTTGTGGCTGGCCGTCACCGCCAGCCCGCCGGCCGCGTGCAGGTCTTCCACGGCCAGCTGCACCGTCGGCGTGGGGACGATGCCGACGTCGACGACGTTGCACCCCACGGACTGCAGTGCCGCCGTGGCCGCGCGCATGAACATGGCCCCCGACACGCGCGAGTCGCGGCCCAGGACAACCGTGTTGCCCGGCCCGCGACTCCGTGCGTAGGCGCCGAACGCCGCCGCGAAGGTGGCGATCACCTCCGGCGTAAGCCCGTCGCCCACCCGTCCCCGCACCCCGGAGACGCTCACCATCAACCTGGACGTATCGATCACGGCAGCCCGCTGCTTGGTATCGTCCTCGTCACGCCGGCGCATCCGGCCGGGGCGGCAATGTCTCGCTCGCGCCGGAGTGCGTCAAGCCGCGCTCCGCCGCCCCTCACCACCTGTTTCCTCGTCGATCTTTTCGGCGCCCGCCGCGGCGTTCACCGCCGGCTGCGGACGCTTCCCCAGCGTGATCACCGCCACCGCCGCCACGATGACCGCCGCCGCGGCCAGCACGCGCGCACTCAGCGGCTCGTTCAGCAGCGCCCACCCCAGCAGCACCGCCACCAGCGGGTTCACGTAGGCGTAGGTGCTCACCCGCGCCGGCGTGCTCACACCCAGCAGCCAGATGTACGCGCTGAAGCCGATCAGCGACCCCACCACCACCAGGTACGCGAACGCCAGCACGGAACGGGTGGTGAAGGCGGATGGATCCAGCACGCCCAACTCGCCGCGCAGCGACCCCGCCAGCAGCAGCCACACGCCGCCCCACGCCATCTCCATCCCCGTCGCTACCAGCGGATTCTTCGGCAGCGCCGCGCTCCGCGACCAGATGCTGCCGAACGCCCACGCCAGCGCGCCCACCGTCACGATCCCCGCGCCCAGCGGGTCCACCCGCTCCCCGCCCGCCAGGCTGCCGGGGCCGACGAGAAGGACGATCCCCGCGAAGCCGATCAACAGCCCCAGCAGCGTCCGTCCCGTGGGCCGGGTGCCGCCGGGGCGCAGCCACTCCAGCAGCACCATCCACATGGGCACCATCGCCACCATCAGCGCCACGATCGCGCTGGGCACCGTGCGCTCCGCCATCGTCACCCCGCCGTTGCCGAACATCAGCAGCAGCATGCCGATGAGCGCCGTGTTCCTCCAGTGCCGGCGCTCCGGCGCGGGCTCCCCGCGCAAACGCATGATTGCGTACAGCAGCGTGCCCGCAAGCAGGAATCGCGCCCCCGCCATCAGCAGCGGCGGCATGGTGTCGATGGCGATGCGGATGGCCGCGTAAGTGCTTCCCCACGCCAGGTATACCGCCGCGAAGGCGGCAAACAGCAGCGCGGCCGGGGGCCGCGCCGTCTTGGTCTCACTCATCCTCGTCTCCTCTGGCCGGCGGCGGCAGCGCGGCGCTCTCCTTTACCGTGTGCAGCACGATGGTTGACCGGGTGCCGCGAATCGTCTCGATCGCCCCGAACTTCTTCTGCAGCAGGTCGCTCAGCGCGCGGGGGCTCTTCACGCGCACCTTGGCCAGAAAGCAGTCCTCGCCGGCAACGTGGTGCACCTCCTGCACTTCGGGGATCTCGGCCAGCCGGTCCGCCGTCATCGGCGCCCCCGCCCGCTCGTCCGCGCGCACGAATACGTACGCCGTCATTCCCACGCCGTACGCCTCGGGGTTGATGCGGGCCGCGTATCCCTGGATCACCCCGCGCTCCTCCAGCTTGCGGATGCGCTCCAGGATTGCGGACGGCGCCATCCCCACCTGCCGCGCGATCTCCGCGTTCGGCGTGCGGGCGTTCTGCTGAAGGATCTCCACGATCCTCACATCCATCTCGTCGATCATTCTTGCATTCTCCTCCTGCACCGACGATAATTCGTCCAAGGGATGATGTCAACGCCCTTCGTTCGGTCGATTCGCGAATGCGATGAACATCCATCGCGTGCTGCGACGAAAGCCCGAAGCAGCGTGGCTGATTCCTGGATTCCGCCGAACCGCGGGGGCCGTTCGCCGAGCTTCGGATCCGTCGGCATCCCAACCTCCCCCAGGTTTTTTTGGGGGAGGTGGGCCGGTGGTGCCGGCCCGGAGGGGGCGCGCCCCTCGTGAAGACTCGGCCGAAGCACACACGAAGTTCCCCCCTCTCTGTGAGGAACGAACGGGGAGGGGCCGGGGGAGGGGCACCCGCCGTTGCTCCGCCATCGGGCCGGGAAGTATCTTGCCGCCCCTGATGCCGCAGGTCCGCCGCGGCCCGGGCCGTAAAGCGCCACCCATCACACGCGTACGACTGATGAAAGACGGAAACAACACGGCCGGCCTGGGGATCGGGACCATCGCCATCCACGCCGGCCAGCACCCTGACCCCACCACCGGCGCCATCATGACGCCGGTGTACCAGACGTCCACCTACGTGCAGCCGGAGTTGGGGCGGCACCTGGGATACGAGTACGCCCGCACCCACAACCCCACCCGCGAGGCGTACGAGCGCAACGTGGCCGCGCTGGAAAGCGGAACCCACGGCATCGCCTTCGCTTCGGGACTGGCGGCGACCGACACCATGGTCAAGCTGCTGAGCGCGGGCGACCACGTGATCTGCGGCGAGGGCGTGTACGGCGGCACCTACCGGCTGTTCAAGCAGGTGATCGCGCGGATGGGCATCGAGTTCAGCTTCGTCGACAGCAGCAGCCTGGACGAGATCCGCGCCGCCATCAAGCCGAATACGAAGCTGGTGCATGTCGAGACGCCCACCAACCCGATGATGCGCCTGACGGACATCGCCGCCGCGGCGGAGGTGGCGCACGCCGCGGGCGCGTGGCTCAGCGTCGACAACACCTTCGCGTCGCCGTACAACCAGCGGCCGCTGGAGATGGGCGCCGACATCTTGCTGCACTCGGCCACCAAGTACATCAACGGCCACAGCGACATGGTCGGCGGCATCATCGTCGTCCGCAGCGACGAGCTGCACGAGCAGCTGCGCTTTCTGCAGAACGCCGCCGGCGGCGTGCCGGGCCCGTGGGACTGCTGGCTGGCCATGCGCAGCACCAAGACGCTGCACCTGCGGATGAAGGCGCACAACGCCAACGGCCAGCAGATCGCCGAGTGGCTCGACGCGCACGCCAAGGTAGAGAACGTCTACTATCCCGGCCTTCCCGCGCACCCGCAGCACGAGCTGGCCAAGGCGCAGATGCGCGGCTTTACGGGGATGATCAGCATCGAGATGGGCTCCATCGAGCGCGCCGCCGCCTTTGTGAACCAGGTGCGCATCTTCGCCCTGGCCGAGTCGCTGGGCGGCGTGGAGAGCCTGATCGGCCACCCGGCGATGATGACGCACGCCAGCATACCGCGCGAGCGCCGCTACGCCATGGGCCTCACCGACGGCCTGGTCCGCCTTTCCTGCGGCGTCGAAGACGTCGAAGACCTGATCGCCGACCTGGACCAGGCGCTGTCGCACGTCTGATCGACCGAGTGATGTAGATGTGAAAGCCGCTCCGGAGCCCGATGCTCCGGAGCGGCTTTTTTGTCACTTCGTTCAGGCGATCACGCCACGGCCCTGTAGCCTCCGTAGTCCCGCCGCATCTCCTCGAGAATGCGCTGGGCCACCGCGGGATCACCCTTCCGGTTCGCCCTCCACCGCTGCTCCATCACATCGTACATCTCTCGGAGAAACGGGCTCATCTCCTGGTCGGAGATCGTGGAAAGCGGCTTTCCGGTGCGCGCCTCGATCTGCTCGAGGATGTGGGTGGAAATTCGCACCGCCTCGTCACTCATGCGGTCGTCAGGGCGCGTAGCGAGCCAATTGCGCCACGTGGGGAACCGTTCCCGCTCGTAGATGCGCAGGCCGACACGGTAGGCGACCGCAGTCGCGACGTCCTCCCGCGCGGTACGTAGAGGTTCGAACATGGTCAGCGCTCCAGCTCAAGCATGTCGAAGCAGTCGCGTGGCAACTCTTCCACGCGGTATTCCACGGACATGGGGTGTGCCCGTTCCTGCACGGAAGCCTCGACGACCAGGGGCCGCACCCTGTCAAAGGGCATCACAGGCAGCACCGGACGAAACTCGCGGGGATGGCACGTGTCCACGATCCTCTTGATTTCGTCCCATCGCGTTTTGGTGATGACACCGGCCTTCAGCTTCGCATCCGCACCGGACATGATGCCGGACCGGTTGCGCTTCATCAACTCGCTGTGCCGCTCCCCCCGGCGCACCTCTTCCGCAAGCGACCTGTACAGTTCGGCAGGGCTTGACGTCGGCGGGATGTTCACGTGCGACGCAGCCTTGGTTCCATCGTACACCGGGCTGCACCAGGCAAAGTGAACCCCGCCATAGAATCGTTCGGCGATCGCGTAGGCAAGCCAGGTGCTGGTCGAGTACAACAACAGCGGATCTCTCATCCAGACCGTTCCAAAGAATAGCGTGAGTGGATGGCAGATTCAAGTGAACAAAGCATACGAACGTTCCCTCCGAACCACCAAACCGCGACCCGCCAACTCGCGGGCCCGTTTCCCGACACAGCGCGTGGCCCGTTGATCCAGGCTCCTCCGGGCGATATCATCCCGGTTCCTGCATGACGACCGACAAGACGGGGCGATCTTGAAGATCCTGGTGGTGGGTAACGGGGGGCGCGAGCATGCGCTCCTTTGGAAGCTGCGGCGCGACGCGCCGGAGGCGGAGCTGTTCGTCACCCACGCCAACGGGGGGATGCAGGGGCTGGCCACCTCCGTCCCGCTGGCCTCCGGCGAGATCCAGGCGCTCGCCGGCTGGGCGGAGCAGAACGCCATCGACCTCACAGTCGTGGGCCCCGAAGCACCGCTGGCCGAGGGGATCGTGGACCACTTCGCCTCGCACGGCCTCTGCGCCTTCGGGCCCACGAAGGCCGCCGCGCAGATCGAGGCGTCCAAGGCGTTCGCGAAGGCGCTCATGCAGCGGCACGGCATCCCCACCGCCGCGTTCCAGACCTTCGACGACCGCGCCGCGGCCGAGGCGTACGTCCGCGAGGTGGGCGGGCCGCTCGTCGTCAAGGCGTCGGGGCTGGCCGCCGGCAAGGGCGTCATCATGTGTGACGACACCGCGCAGGCGCTGGCCGCCGTCGCGGAGATGATGGAGCACGCCGCATTCGGCACCGCGGGGGCGCAGGTGGTGATCGAGGAGCGGATGACCGGCGAGGAGCTGTCCGTCTTCGCCCTCACCGACGGTGAGAACGTGGTGGCCATGCTCCCCGCGCAGGACCACAAGCGCGTCGGCGAGGGCGAGACCGGGCCCAACACCGGCGGCATGGGCGCCTACGCCCCCGTCGCGCTCGCCACGCCGGAACTGATGGCGCGCGTGGAAGCCGAAATCCTGCGCCCCACCGTCGCCGCCATGGCCGCCGAGGGGCACGCCTTCCGCGGCCTCCTCTACGCCGGCCTCATGCTCACGCCGGACGGTCCCAAGGTGGTGGAGTTCAACGCCCGCTTCGGCGACCCGGAGACGCAGGTCGTACTCCCCCTGCTCCGCTCGTCGCTGCTGGTCCCCATGCTGGCCATCGCCCGCGGCGAGTCCATCGCCGGCACCACGCTTGAGTGGGATCCGGGAGCGGCGGCGACGACCGTCCTCGCCTCCGGCGGCTATCCCGGCGAATATCCCACGGGGATCCCGATCCACATCCCCGTGGAGGTGGAGCGAATGGAGGACGTCGTGGTCTTCCACGCCGGGACCAAGCGGACGGAGGACGGCGCGCTCGTCAGCTCCGGCGGCCGCGTGCTCGCCGTCACTGCTCTCGCGCCGACGGTGGCGGAAGCGGCGGAGCGAAGCCGCGCGGCGGCGGCGCGCATCGAATACGAGGGGCGGCACTTTCGCCGCGACATCGGCTGGCGCGAAATCGCGCGGGGAGGAAGCCATGCCTGAGCTTCCGGAGGTCGAGACCATCGTCCGCGACCTGGCCCGCCTCCTTCCCGGGTCCACGATCAAGAAGATCGAGGTCTTCAAGGCGGATCTGATCGAGGGCGACACCCCCGAGGGCTTCGCGAAGAAGATCAAGGGGCGAAAGATCCGCGGCGTCACCCGCCGGGCCAAGAACATCGTGATGGACCTGGGCGGCGACCGGCTGCTGGTGAACCTGGGGATGACGGGCCGCCTGCTCGTCACCCGCGCCAAGGACGAGGAGCCCACGCACCTGGGGGTGCGCCTGTCGCTGGACAAGGGACGCGAGCTGCGCTACCACGACGTGCGCCGCTTCGGCCGGCTGTGGACCATGTCGGACGACGCCTGGCAGGAATGGGATGGCGAGCTGGGGGTGGAGCCGCTCTCCGACGACTTCACCGCCGAGTGGCTGCAAGAGGCGGCGGCGCGCTCGCGCGTGGCGGTAAAGACGTGGCTGATGGACCAGGCGCGCGTGGTCGGCGTGGGGAACATCTATGCGAGCGAGGCGCTCTTCCGCGCGAAGGTGGATCCGCGGCGCCCCGCGAACACCCTCACCCCCAACGAGCTCGCGGTCGTGCGCGACGGTGTGCGCGACGTGCTCACCGAGGCCATCGACTTTCGCGGCACCACCTTTCTGGACTACCGCGACGCAAGCGGCGAAGAGGGGGCCTTCGCGGCACGGCTCAAGGTGTACGATCGCGAGGGACAGGCGTGTGGAGTGTGCGGCGGAACCATCGAACGCATCGTCCAGGGAGGCCGTTCCACCTTCTTCTGCCCAGCGTGTCAGCGCTAGAGGAGCGCTAGGGGTGGGCCACGGCGCGCACCGAATGCTGGTGTTTTTCGCCAAGTGCATTATTATTCTCTCTATCTGCACCGTTCATCGACCCTCCCCCTGTGCTCCTCCGAACTGCCCATACCATGCAAGCACGAAAGTTCCGCGTTCCCCAGCGTAAGACCCAGCGCCGCTGGCGCGTTCCGCCCGCGCTCAAGCGCGGCGACGAGATTTTCGAGGGCCTTGGCGTGCTGGACGAGTTGTCCGGTGAGAGAGGGCTCGTGCTGTGGCAGTCCCTTCGTGACGCGCTTCTGTGGGCAGACGCACAGGACGGCGAGCGCGCGGCGCTCTTCTCGCCCGACGCCGAGCGCACCCGCATGGCCATGATCATGGCCGTGCAGCCGGCCGCCGAGGTGGAAGAGCCGATGACGGTGCTGGCGCGGATGCTGGGCGACCCCACGCGGATCTCGGAGGAGATGGTGGCGCTGGCGTGCCGGCGCATCTCGCAGTGGTCCGACGACGAGGGCCTGCTGGCCACCGCGCTCGCCTTTGCGCAGGCCGCCGCCACCGTCACCCCGGGCGACGCGGGCGCCGCCTTCGCCGTCGGCAAGCTGGCCCGCCGCCGCGCCGAGTATGCGCGCGCCGAGACCTGGTTCCGCCGCACCATCGCCCTGGCGCGCCAGATCGGCGACTGGGCCACCTACGCGCAGGCGTTCATCGGCCTGGGCAGCCTGTACCGTACACGCGGCAACCTTCCCGCTGCACGGCGGTTCCTGATCCGCGCCGTGCGCGCGGCGCAGCGCAACAGCCTGCACTCCATCGAAGGCTCGGCGCTGCACGACCTCTTTGTCGTCGCGATGCTGGCGGACCGCGCGGAAGAAGCGCAGCAGCTGGCGCGCGCAGCGTTCGACGCGTACGGCGAGCACCACCCCGTGCTTCCGGCCCTGGCACAGGACGTAGCGTACTGGTGGATTACCCAGGGCTACTATGCACGGGCGCTGCCGGTGCTCCGCTCCACCCTGCCCCACTTCCCGCACCCCAACGAGCGGCTGGCTACGCTGGGGAGCATCGCGCGGGCAACAGGCGGGCTGGGAGACCGCAACGGGTTCCGCGAGGCATGGGAGGCGTGCTACGACCTCATCGAGAACACGTCGGTGGGCGAGAAGGCCGCACACGGGCTGATGGACGTGGCGCACGGCGCCGCCAGCCTCGCCTTGTGGGACAAGGCCGAGACTGCCGCCCGGGAAGCCTACGAGATTGGCTTGCGGCGAGGAGAGGCCAAGATCCGGCTGGAGGCCGAGGCGCTGATCGACTCGGTGCGACACCACCGGACGGTAGAGATCCGCATGGCATCGGTCCGTCCGGAAGTCGTGCAGGCCGGCGACACCCTCGCGCAGGACTTCGAGCGCACGCTGCAGACGGCCGCTGCCTGACGACGCTCGGTTCCACAGTAAGAAAGGGCGTGGCTGGAGGCCACGCCCTTTCTTCATTTCTCCTCACCTTGTACGGACTATCGCCCCACCCCCGACCCGATGTAGCCGCCGTCGCCCTCCACGGGCTCTGTCGGGGCGGGGGGCGTAGCGGTGGGAACTGCCTCCAGCGCGGCGGCGGCTTCGTCCGCGCGGAGTGCGGGCTCGGGGGCGGTCACGTCGGCTGAGCAGGCGCCGGCGGCCAGGGTGATGGCCGCGGCAAGCAGGAAGCGCTTGGTCTTCATGGAACTCTCTCGATTCAGGGGCAAAATGGGCCGAGGATCAGAGAGCAAGATAATGCCAGTTGATCGATTTGACCACGCCTTGGAAGACGATTAACGCTCCCTTAGTGACGTCACACCTCTAACGGATTCCGCCATCGTGTCTACTCTCTGCTTGATTCTTTCGAACTGTACAGGCAGACTTACGGTCTACAATAAACGTTTCACGCCAGACAACGTAAAGATTACACAGTTGTCGCCAGATGAGCGGCGCTCATTCCAGGTCCCTGCTTGAAAAGTCGGCTCAGCACCCTTTCGCTTGCCGTCATCGCGCGCTACCTTGGGCTCAGCTTCGGCTTTTGTTCACCGCGTGTGCCGCTACCCTTGAAGTCCACCTCCGCGCATCCACTTCGCGCGCTCGTCAGAGAAGCCCGCAACATCCCCGGCGTGTACCGCATGCTGGGATCGGACGGCGAAGTGCTGTACGTGGGCAAGTCCAAGAGCCTGCGCACGCGCCTGCTGTCGTACCTGCGCGCGCGCCGCGGCGACAAGCAGCACCGCATCATCGAGGCGTGCCACACGCTCGCCTGGGACTACGAGCCCAGCGAGTTCGCCGCGCTGCTGCGTGAGCTGCAGATGATCAAGCGGTTCCGGCCGCGGATGAACGTGCAGCACAAGCGCGACGGCCGGTACTCGTTCCTCAAGCTGGCCCTGGGCAGGGCGCCGCGCCTGTTCGTGGTCGGCGCGGTGTCGGACGACGCGGCGGCGTACTACGGACCCTTCCGCGGCGGCAAGCGCATCCAGGAGGCGGTGCGCGAGCTGAACGACCTGCTGGGGCTGCGCGACTGCCCCCAGGCCACGCCCATCCGCTTTGCCGACCAGCCGGACCTGTTCTCCTTCGAGCACGCCCCGCGCTGCCACCGCGCGGAGCTGCGCCTGTGCCTGGGGCCCTGCGCCGCACGGTGCAGCGAGGGCGAGTACAACGCGCGGGTGGAGCTTGCCCGGGCGTTTCTGAACGGACACGCCGACGAGCCAACCCGCTGGCTGGAGCAGCGGATGAACGCCGCCGCCGACCGCTGGGAGTTCGAGTACGCCGGCCTGCTGCGCGACCGCCTGCACCGGCTGGAGCACCTGCGCGACGAGTTCGCCCGGCTGCGCGAGGCGCTGGACACCCTGACCTTTGCCTACCGCGTCCCCGGCGTGGACGGTGACGACCGCATCTACCTGGTGCGCCGCGGCACCGTGCGCGCGACCATCTCCGTGCCGCGCACGGCGGCGGAAAAGCGGCGCCTGGCGCGGATGTGCGAGGAGCACTTCGGCCGGCCGGAGCACACGGGCGCCCTCGTCCAGCGGCACCAGGTGGACGAGATCCTGCTGCTGGCGCGCTGGTTCCGGGCGCGACCGGAGGAGATGGAAAACACCACGCCGCCCGCCCGCGTAGAGGCGCTGCCGCTCAGCGCGTGACCCCACGGCACAGCCGTTGCGCCCGCCCCGCGCATCCGGGGCATTCTCCCCACGCCGCTGACCCACGACGGAGCCGTTGATGCGGACCGCCTTCCGCTTTTTCGTTTGGATCCCGCTCATCGCCGCCACGCTCGCCGCCTGCGGGCCCGAGGGCGGCCGCCGCGCCGACGCCGCTGAGGCGCAGCCGGTCGACAGCATGCGCATCATCTACGGCGCGACCGGCGCGGAGAACGTGCGGGTGGTGCCGGTGGAGATCGACATCGTCGGCCTTCCCGCGGGGTGGGAGGGGATGAAGATCGCCGCCCTATCGGACTTTCACCTGGGGATGTGGGCGGGCAACACCGCCACGGCGCGCGCGGCGGTGGAGCGGGCGGTCGCGGAGCAGCCGGACATCTATGTGCTGCTGGGCGACTACGTGTCGCGCGGGGCCGACTACGCCGCGCTGGAGCAGGTGCTGGCGCCGCTGCGCGGAAAGCCGGTCTTCGCCGTGCTGGGCGACCACGACATGCTGGAACGCTCTGAGGAGCCCGACAGCGCCGCCATCCGCACCCGCGCGGCGCTCAGCCGGGCCGGCGTAACGCTGCTGGAGAACCGGCGCGCCCCTTTCGTCCGGCGGCGCGACACGGCGTACATCGCCGGGATCGACCCGTACACGGCGCGGCGGCCTGACTGGCAGCGCGCGGAGATCTTCGGCGGCATCCCCGGCGGCGGAAAGACGCCGCTGCTGCTGGCGCACATGCCCGTCGCCGCCGTCACGCTGCCCACGGACAAGTACGCGGCCATGATCTCCGGCCACACCTTCTGCGGCCAGGTAGAGGTGCCGGGCACGCCGCGGCTCAGCTGGCTGAACACCGAGGTGCTGCCGGGCACGCCGAACCCCGCCTCCACGCGCATCTACCGGGTGCGCGGGAGCACGCTCTTCGTGACCTGTGGATTGGGATTCGGATACGTCCCCGTCCGCTTCGGCGCGGCGCCGGAGGTGGCGCTGATCACGCTGCGCGGCGTGGGGAACGAGGCTGCGGCGGATTCCGCCAAGGCCCCCGCCGGCGTGAACGTCGACTCGCTCATCCAGTCCTTCACCCCCGACACCGTCGGCCGCGCCGAGCCCGACACCGCCGGCGAGGGCTGACAGGATCGAGCAGGTGACACGGAACGAGGGCGGGAGATCATAGCGATCCCCCGCCCTCATTCTTTTTCTTCGGCCCCTAAAAAGATAAGGCCTCACGCAGAGTTATCAGAGTTAGCGGAGTTGTTTCCACCAACCCTTGATCCTCTCTGCACGCCCAGGGATCGTGAGGACAAGCACGAGAAAACTCTGCTAACTCTGATAACTCTGCGTGAGCCCCGTTGTTTCAAAACTCAGTTCCTCAGCGCGTGCTCTGCGCGGCGCTGCGGGGCGGCGCCGGGCACTCGGGCCACGTCCCCGGCTGCCCCGTCTGCTGGTTGACGGGGAACTCCGTCCGGCGATCGCGCGGCAGCAGCTCAGGCTCCTGGTCGGCCAGGTACACCAGCATCGCCACCATCAGCGCGTTCCGCCGCACGTCATCGAACGAGATCTTGTCGTACGTGTCTCGGTTCGTGTGCCAGGTGTAGGTGCCGTAGTCCCACGACAGCGAGCCGAGCCCGAACGCCGGCGCGCCGTGGCAGACGAACGACGCGTTGTCCGATCCGCCGCCGCTGGGCATGCCCGGATCGTCGACGTTCACGCTGTCCGTCACCAGCGGCGGCATGGCGGCCAGCCACCGGCGGAAGATGGGCGCCGCGCCGGTAAAGCCCTGCATGGAGATGTTGCGGATGCGCCCCGTGCCGTTGTCCTGATTGAACAGCGCGTGCAGCCCGCGCACGATCTCCGGGTGGTCCTCCGCGAACGAGCGCGAGCCCACCAGCCCCTGCTCCTCGCCGCTCCAGTGGCCCACGACGATGGTGCGGTTGGGGCGCGGATACACCTCGCGGAGGATGCGCATGGCCTCCATCATCACGATGGTCCCCGTGCCGTTGTCCGTGCCGCCCGACGAGCCGTCCCACGAATCGAAGTGGGCGCTGAGCATGATGTACTCGTCCGGCTTACGCGTGCCGCGCACCTGGGCGATGGTGTTGCTGACGGGCGTCTCCTCGCCGGTGAACTCCGCGCGCGTATCCATGCGCAGCGTGGGGTTGTCGCCGTTGGCGGCCAGGCGATAAACCAGCCCGTAGTCCTCGCAGCTCAGGTCCACCGTGGGCACCATCCGCGTGCGGGCGTTGAAGATCTTCTCCACGCCCCACCCCGCCGACCACAGGTTGGTCAGAATGCCCGCGGCGCCCGCCTGCTCCAGCGCGACGGGCAGGTCGCGCGTCGTGAGCCCCGTGCGGGCGACGCGTTGCGTCCACGCCTGCGCCGCGGCCGTGCGCTGCTCGCTGAAGCGCTGAAAGTCAGCCGCGACGGCCCACTTCTGCCAGTTCTCGTCCGGACGGCAGGTGGGCGGGGGAAAGCTGATCATCACCAGCTTGCCGCGGGCGTTGGGCAGCCAGGCACGGAAGGCCACCGAATCCGCCACGTCCGGAAGGATGACGACGCCGGCTTCCACGGGCGCGGTGGTGCCGGGGCTCCACGCCAGCATCATCGCCTCCAGCGTGCGGACGCGCGGCGTGAGCAGGTCCAGGTGCGTGTAGCCGCGGTTCCAGCCGCGCCAGGTTCCGTAGCGCTCGTTGCGCGCGGTGATCCCCCACTCGGCGTACTTGCGCACCACCCAGTCCTGCGCCGCGAACATCCCCGCCGACGCCGTGAGCCGCGGCCCCAGCGAGTCCAGCAGCGCCTGCGCCAGCGGCTCCAGCTGCGAGCGCTGGGTCCCCTGCTCCCAGATGCCGCGCAGCACGGGGTCGCTCGTGGTCCATTCCGGCTGCGCCTGCAGCGGCGCGGCGGCCAGCACGGCCGCGCCCATCGCCCACAATGCGAGTCTCTTCATCCCAATCTCCGAGTGTGGATGCCGGACCGTTTCCCGCCGGCGGGGTCTCACGCGTGGGAATCTACGGGCGGCCAGTGTGAGAATGCGAGTTTTTTAGCATCGACCGCGGACCGACGCAGATCCAGCTGATCTCATCCGCCGATGGTACGGCCCGCCGGCTGGCAGGCAGGCCACCGTCCGGGCTTGCCGCTCGCCGCGTCCGCGGGCAGGTCGGCGCGCACCGTGCGCGGCATGCGCGCCGGGTCTTCCGAGGCGAGATAGGCCAGCATCGCCAGCATTACCGCGTTCCGGCGCAGGTCGGGAAAGACCAGCTTGTCGAAGGTGTCGCGGTCGGTGTGCCAGGTGTAGGTGCCGTAGTCCCACGACTTCGACAGCAGCCAGAACGCCGGCGCGCCGTGGCAGACGAACGACGAGTGGTCGCTGGACCCCGCGCTGGGCAGCCCCGGCGCGTCCAGCTCCACCCCCTCCGCCAGCTCCGGCGGCAGCCGGCCCAGCCAGCGCCGCCAGAACGGCTCCGCCGCGCTGAAGCCCTGCAGGGAGATGCGCTCGATCCGCCCCGTGCCCGTGTCCTGGTTCAGCAGCGCCTGCAGGCCGGCGAGCACCTCCGGATGGTCCTCCGCGAACGCGCGCGAGCCGTTGAGCCCCTGCTCTTCCCCGCTCCACAGCCCCACGACGATCGTCCGCCGCGGCTGGGGATAGACGGTGCGGAGGATGCGCATGGCCTCCATCATCACCACCGCGCCGCTGGCGTTGTCGGTGGCGCCCGACGCCGCGTCCCACGAGTCGAAGTGGGCGGAAAGCACCACGTACTCGTCCGGCAGCTGGCGCCCGCGCACCATGGCGACCGTGTTCGCCGCCTGCGCTTCACCCGTGTACTCCGCGGTCGCGTCCACGCGGATCGCCGGCCCCTGCCCGCGCTCCGCCAGGCGAAAGAGGAGGCCGTAGTCCTCGCACGCCACGCTGAGTACCGGCACCGCGGGCGTCATCGCCATGTGGACGCGCGACGTACCCCATCCGCCCGTTGATTCCGTCGTCAGCACCCCCGCGGCGCCCGCCTCGCCGAGGACGTGGATCAGCTGCCACGTCTCCATCCCGCCGCGAGCCAGGCGCCGCACCCACGCGCTGTCCGCCTGCGCCGTCTCGCGCGCCAGGCGCTGCAGCGTGGCCGGCTGCGCCCACTGCTGCCAGTTCTCCGTCGGCCGGCAGGTAACCGGCCCCGCGTCCACCAGCACGAAGCGGCCGCGCACCGTCCCCAGCCACGCCGCGAACGCCGCCGAATCCGCCACCTCGGGGAGCGCGACCACGTCCCCCGTCACGGCTCCGGGCGTGCCGCGGCTGTACGCCAGCAGGCGCGCCTCCAGTGTGCGCGTCCGCGGCGCGACGAGGTCGGCGTGCAGCGTCCCGCGCCGCCAGCCGATCCACGTGCCGTACGGCTCCACGCGCGACTCCGCGCCCCACCCCGCCAGCTGCGCCGCCGCCCACGCGTGCCCCGCCTGCTGCCCCGGTGCCCCGGTCAGCCGCGGCCCCACGGAATCCGTCAGCGCCTGCGCCAGCGGCTCCAGCTGCGACCGCTGCATCCCCTCGTCCCAGATGGCGCGCAGCACGCGGTCGCCCGTCCTCCACCCCTGCTGCGCGGTGGATGGGAGGGCGGACAGCGCGCAAAAAGAAAGCGCCAGCAGCGCGCTTCTGGCTCTGATAAATGCCACCGGATTCAGGGATCGGGTTGGATGAGGGGGATCAGCCGCGCTTCGATGGTGCCGTTCTCGATCTCCGCGATGGCGACCGTCACCGGGTCCTTGAAGCGACGCGGCCCCGCGCTGCCGGGGTTTACGGCGAGCGTGGGGCCTACCTGCTGGATGAGCGGCCGGTGCGAGTGGCCAAAGACGACGAGCCCCGCGTCGGGATGCGCGGCCGCCACCTTCTGCGGCGTCGGAGAGCCGAACTGCATGCCGTGGATGATGGCGATCCGCACGCCGGCCAGCTCCAGCCGCGCCACCTCGGGCACGCGGGCGCGGATCTCCGATCCGTCCACGTTTCCATACACCGCCGTCACGGGCGCGATGGCCGCCAGTTCGACGAGGATGTCGGGATCGCCCACGTCGCCGGCGTGAAGGATGTGCTCCACGCCCTCGAACGCCTGGAAGACCTGGGCGCGCAGCAGCCCGTGCGTGTCGGAGATGATGCCGATTTTCATCCCGCCGGGCTACCGCAGGATCGAAACCATCACAACTGGATGCGCAGCTGGCCTTCGTCTACCGTGACGTATCCGCCCTCGACGCGCGCGAACTTCCACCAGTACAGCTCCGCCTCCCGGCTGTCCGCCTGGTACATCTCGATGTTCGCGTACGGAATCCGCACCGTCCGGCGCGCGCCGATCTCCGGGCAGTCCGCCGGCGAGGTGCACGGCCGCCACGAGGCCAGCGCTTCGGGATTGACGATCAGGTAGTAGACCGGCTGGTCGGTCGTGTTGGTGACGGCGACGGCCGACCCTTCCACCGGCTCCGCCCGCAGCCCGCCCTGCGTGGAGCCGGCCGGATCGCTCGCGCACGCCGCCAGAAGCACCGCGGCGGAGAGGAGAACAAGGCGCTTGAGCATGGCACCTCCTGGATTTCGATGATGACGCCGGCAGCATCACTTCCCTGCTCCGTCATCCGAGAAACGCCCCACACCACCCGATACGGACACGCGAACCACCCTCACACCCTCACACCCTCACACCCTCACACCCCGTCACCCTCTTCCCCGCTCTTCCACCGC
>DASTVC010000107.1:0-2893 GCA_035759295.1 Longimicrobium sp.
CGGTCTCCGCGCCCTTCGCGCCCTCCGCGCCTCCGCGTGACCCGCCGTTCCGTCTACGCGCCGGACTTTTCGGCGGCGATCCAGCGCTCCACCTTGGCGCGCAGCATGGGGAGGGTCACGGGGCCGTCATCCAGCACCACGTCGTGGAACTTGCGCAGGTCGAACGCGCTGCCCAGCTCGCGGCGGGCCTGCTCGCGCAGGTTCACGATCTCCAGGTAGCCGGTCATGTAGGTGATCAGCTGCCCAGGCGTGGCGGCGTGGCGGTCGGCGTAGGATTCGGCCTGCGCGCGGGGGCGGCGGGAGATGGACATCATGGAATCCACCGCCTGCTCGCGCGTCCAGCGGCCCGCGTGCATGCCGGGGTCGATCTCCAGCGCCACCAGCGCGTCGGCCAGGTGCGCGTAGATGCCGGCCCGCATCAGCGGATCGTCGAAGGCGCCGATCTCGTCCGCCACCCGCTCGGCGTACATCCCCCATCCCTCGGTAAAGGCGGACGTCCCCAGCAGCCGCATGACGGGGTGCGTCACCTCGCGCTCCTGCGCCCAGGCGCGCTGCAGGTGGTGGCCGGGCCATCCCTCGTGCGCGGTGGCGGTGCCCAGCTCGCCGCGCGGCGCCCGCTCGGCGTTCCCCAGGTTGATGTAGAAGGTGGCCGGACGGCTGCCGTCCATGGGCGCGTCGTCGTACCAGGCGCCGGGGCGCGAGCGCTCCATGAACGCCGGGGCCGGCTCCACGACGAGGGGCGTCGCCGGGACGCGCGAAAACGCGCGGGGCATCAGCGTGCGCAGGGTTTCGATCTGGGTGCGGGCGGCGGCCAGCTTGGCCTCGCGCGAGCCGAACAGGAACGCGGGGTCCGTGCGCAGCCGCTCGCGCGCGGCGCCCAGGTCCGTCTCGCCCGTGGCGGCCGTGGCCAGCGGGCGCAGCTCGTTCTCCAGCTCCATCCGCGCCGCGCGGGCCATGCGCGCCAGCTCCTCGGGCGCCACGTCCAGCGAGGTGCTGCGGCGGATGACGCCGCGGTAGCAGGCCACGCCGTCCGGCAGCGACCACAGGCCCACCTCGGTGCGGGCGTGCGGCAGGTAGTCCGTCTGCAGATACGCCAGGTAGGCGCGCAGGGCGGGGTACACGTCGTTCCGGACGATGGACGTCATCTCCCGCACGTACTGCTCGTCCTGCGAGCGCGTGGTGAGCGCCCAGAAGGGGGACGCTTCCACGGAATCGGGGACCAGCCCCTGCACCTGCTCGATCACCCGCAGCACGTTCTCGCGCGGGGCGGCATACCCGGCGGCCAGCCCGGCGCGCAGGTTCTCCATCTCCACCCGCGTGAAGCGTGGCAGGTCGCGCCAGCGGGCCAGGGTGCGCGCGCGGTCCGCCTCCGTCTCGGCGCGGGCGATGCCGGCCTGCTGGCTCACCCCGATGTGCCAGCCGAAGATCTGGTCCACTTCGCCCCACAGCTCGAAGCGGCAGGCGCGCGCGGCCGCGGTGCCTTCCAGCGATTCCTGCAGCATCCCGTGCAGCAGCCACTCCGGCTGGCCGAAGAGCGCGTCGGCATCCACCGCGCGCAGCCGCGCCAGGTAGCCGTCCTGCTCCCGGCTCCACGCGGCCTGGAACGCAAGCGAGTTGTTGCTCCACCGGTCCGGCGCGGGGCCGGCGCCCAGTGACTCCTCGACGCCGGGAAAGTTCTGGATGAGCGCGGCCAGGTAGTCGTCCGCGATCCGCCGCACCTCCGCGGCCTCGGCGGACGTCGGCGTCGACGGCGAGGGCGAGGGCGACGCGGGCTGCTGCGCGGCGGCCGGCTGCGCGAGCGCGGCCGCGGCGGCGAGGATCAAGGTGCGCAGCGAGAGGCGCACGGAGATGGTGTTCATGGTCGGGATTCTCGGGATCGGGATCAGGCGCGGGGGGCCGCGCCGGCGGGGAAGGGGATCTCCAGGTAGCGGCAGAACATGCGCGCCAGCTCGCGCGCCATCAGGTCCTCGTCCACGGGGCCCATGGACGGCGACATGTGGCCGAAGAGCACGCTCTCGCGCAGCGCCGACGACATGGCGCTGAAGGCGAAGCGCAGGGCGAACGGCGGATCGGGGTGGCCGATCTCGTCCATCCGGTCCGCGATCAGCTGGCGAAAGGGCTCGGTGACGCCTTCGCGGAACGCGGCCCACGCCGGGCTGTGCGCCACGGTCTCCGGGTTGCCGCGGGTGCGGTGCACCATCTCGCGCAGCACGGGCAGGTGGTCGCGCGCGGCCCGCAGCATCAGCGCGAAGTACGCTTCGGCGATCGGCGCGATGCCGGCGCCGGTCCAGCGCGCGGGGTCCAGGTCGCGCTCCGCCAGGGCCAGCGCGTCGCGGACGTAGCCGGCGTACATGGCGTGCAGCAGCAGGTCGTCCTTGCTGGCGAAGCGCGCGTAGAAGCCGCCCACCGACACGCCCGCGCGCCCGGCCACCTGCTGCACGGACACGTCCTCGTAGCGTGCGCCATCCAGCAGCTCGCCGAACGCCCGGACGATGCGCTCTTCGGTCTGGCGGCTGCGCGGCTGGCGCGGCGTGCGGGTGGATGCGGACGGTGAATCGGCCATGGAGGGGCGCGGGTGCGGGAGGACGGATGAAAATGCGAATCTCATTCTGTTTTAATGGATCCAGGCGATTCCGTCAAGGGGCTGCGTCGTCGGTGCAGGGTAGCGCGGAGGGAGGGGAGGCTCAACAAGGATGGGACGAGGCGTGGAGCGGGGGGACGGTCCGTGCGGTGGGGCGTCCAGCAGGCAGGCCGGCGTGTCCGTGCACGCCCCGTCTGCGACGGGGTGGCCCTCACCCCCGACGGACCTTTTGCTCGTTCCTCGCAACGGCCGTCGACCCCTCCCCCAAACTGCGGGGGAGGGGTGTCTCCAGCTATTTTGCTCTCCTGGTTT
>DASTVC010000108.1:0-4788 GCA_035759295.1 Longimicrobium sp.
TTCCAGGTGGTGGGGAACGACCTGACCATCACCATGGCGGCCGAGGCGGGGCAGCTGCAGCTGAACGTCTTCGAGCCGGTGATCGGGTTCAACCTCTTCCAGTCGATGGACATGCTCACTCGCGGCGCCGTCGTCCTGCGCGAGCGGTGCGTGCTGGGGATCACCGCCAACGTGGACCGCATGCGGACGATGGTGGAGAACTCCATCGGCCTGGTGACGGCGCTGGTTCCCTACATCGGCTACGAGCGCTCCACCGAGCTCGCCACCGAGGCGCTGTCCACCGGCCGCGGCGTCTACGACCTGATCCGCGAAAAGGACTGGCTCTCCCCCGAGGCGCTGGCGGAAATCCTGTCCCCCGAAGGAATGACCCGCCCCCGCCCCATGCCGCACCCCGTGGAGGTTGAGGCGTAGGCGAATTGTCCAGCCAGTGTCTGGACAATCTTGGGTCGCGTGAGGGGCGCTGGCTTCTGAGATGTGTTGCTCAACCGTCCGCAAACGTTGACTTCCTGAGGGAGGCGCCGCGCCATAGCCTTCTTCTACGATGTAGCCTGGCGCCGACCGAAGGACCTCACCGGCATAACCGAGAGGCGGGCTTCATCGCTGGACGGCTGGCCCACGCAGCGGCGGAGAGGAGGTCCTTCGGTCGCGCGCAAGCGATTGTGCACGTTCGGCTTCCGTGTGGCGCTCCCTCAGGAAGTCAACGTTCGGGATGAGGAAGCTCAGCCACACTTTCTCATACGGAATCCAGCGAAACTGTCATTCTGAGGGAGGCGCCTCGCCATGGCTTCTTCTCGCTGGAAAGCTTGGCGCCGACCGAAGAATCTTTATGCTGGGCGGCTGAGTCTTTCCCACGGATGTGGTTTCCGGCGTTGCCCCCGTGATGGGGGACGGAGATCCTTCGGTCGCGCTGCACGGTTCGGCGCGACACGCCGGCTACAGGGTGGGCGCTCTCTCAGAATGACAGGTGTTTCCCGGATCGGGGATCCGGAAGTTAAAACGGAAACGGGCACCCCGCGGATCGCGGAGTGCCCGTTCATCATCCGGCCGGCGCGGTGCGCCGGCTGGAAGGATTCCGTCAGACGCGGCCGAGGCGGTCGTCGTCCAGGCGGTCGTCGCGCAGGTTCTCGTCGGTGCGACGGACCTCGCGATCCACCTCGGCCGTCTCGCGGCGCAGCGTGGCGTCGCTGGGCTGGTTCTCCACCACCTCGCGCTTGCGCACCACCAGCTCCTCGGTGGGCACCACCCGCTTTTCCACCACCGCCTCTTCGGCGTGCAGCTTCATGCGGATCTCCTCGTCCTCGCCGATGGTGGCGTTTCCGGCCGCCGAGTAGCCGTCGGTGATGGGGCGGCGCTCCACCTCCACCTCATCGTGGCGAAGCTCCACGTTCTCACGCACGTGCTGCGTCTCCACGTGCTTGCGAACGCCTACCTCGCCGCCGCCCACCTCGCGCGTGCCCACGGCGAGCTGCTCTTCGTTCAGCACCAGGCGCAGCGCCTCTTCCTCGTTCACGCCTTGCGCCTCCATGCGCTCGCGCACCAGCCGCTGGCGGTCCGCGCTCATGTCGCGGTCGTCCAGGCGGTCGTCGCGCAGGTCGCGGTCGCGCAGGTCATCGCGGTCGTTGCCGCCGAGTCTCTCGAGCATGCTGCCTCCAGTTTTTTCAGGTTTCCGTGCTGGCCCGTCTTGCGGCTAACTCTCGCAAACGCTGTGCCTGCAACAATTTGCGTGCGTTTCCATCCGCTCCAGCCCGAGCCTCCCCTCGCGAATTCGTGAGGGGAGGGTACAGCCGTCCGTCCCGGCGGAGGTGCCGGCCCAGCCGCCCGTCAGCGGCGGTCCAGGCGGTCGTCGTCGGGGCGGTCGCCGCGCAGGTGCGTGTCGGTGACCTCGCGGTCCACCTCGGCGGTCTCGCGGCGCAGCGTGGTATCCACGCCCTCCGTCTCTACCACCTCGCGCTTGCGCACCACCAGCTCCTCGGTGGGGACCACCCGCTTCTCCACGACAACCTCTTCGGCCATCAGGGGGATGCGGATCTCGTCCTCCGTCTCCGTGATCTGCCCGGCGCCGGCGGCCAGGGGATCGCGGATGGGGCGGCGCTCCACCTCGACCTCCTCGTGGCGCACCTGCACGTTCTCGTGCACGTGCTCCGTCTCCACGGTCTTGTGCACGCCCACCTCGCCGGCCTCCACCTGCCGCTTGCCTACGGAGAGCTGCTCCTCGTTGAGCGTAAGGCGCATCTCGCGGTCGTTGCTGCGGAAGGCGTCGTGCTCGTAGAAGTCGGACGTTGCCGCCGCCGTGCCCACGTTGAAGGCGCGCCCCACCTGCTCCTCGTAGTCGCGGGTAATGGCGCCGCGGGTGTAGCTGGGCAGGGCCTGCATCTGCTCGCTTCCCAGCCCGTCCACCAGCACCTGGTGCCGGGTCTCCTCCAGCCGCGCGTATCCAATGGGCACCGTCACGTGGCGGTCGCCGCCCTCCACGTCGACGTCCACGTAGCGCACCTTGTTGGCCTGCGTATCCACCAGCAAGTCGTCCACCTTCCCCAGCCGGCTGCCGTCGCCGGCCACCACGTCCCATCCCCGGATGTCCGGCTCCCCGTCAGCCACCTTGTAGCCCGACAGCTGGTTCAGCGGGACTACGCGGTCCATCGGTTCGCTCGCCATCTGTTCCCCCTGCTGATGATGGTCCCTGCGCCGGCACGCCCCAGCGGCCGGATGGATCGGGGCGGGGCCCTACGCAAACGCCGTGCGCGTTTGGAGTGTCCATGTAGATGGGTGGATCGACCTCGAATCTGCTACAAAGTTCGTCTGTTTCTCCTCCGTGGAGCAGTTCTCCGAAACGGATCGCGGCCTGACCCGGACGGCCTGTTACTTGCAGCCTGCGGCGGCATCTAACCCGATGAACAGGATGATGTTAGATGTCTGTGCGAACCTTCGATTCACCGGATGGCATCGGCTGGAACGTCTGGGAGGTGATTCCGGGCCAGGTTTCCGAATTTCGCTCCAGCTTCGGATCGCACCTGCCGCGGCAGATGGCGGACGGCTGGCTGTGCTTTGACTGCGGGTCTGAGAAGCGCCGGCTGTACCCGCCGCCGACGGATTGGGTGAACCGCACGGAGGCTGAATTGTGGTTCCTGTGCCGCGCCGCGGAGCCCGTTCGCGCGCGCGCCGGGGCCGGCTGCGACGCCCCCGCGGCGGACGGCGAGCCCGCGGCCGGCAGCGGCGCCATGCAGGCGGAGGCCGCCGGCGTGTAGCGCGATTGCGGGAGCCCCGCGCCGGGCCGATCTTGCTGCCTTCCCGTTGACGGAGGCGGCATGGCGCAGGCGGCGGTGGAGCGGAAGGTGGATGCGGGCGCGGCGGCCGGGGCGGCCACCGTGCGGTTCGACGCGCCCGGAGGTCCCGGCGGCGCGCGGTCCTTCCGCTTCCACGGCCTGCGCCGCATCCTGCGCGCGGAGCGGCTGGAGGACGTCGTCCCCGTCCTGGACGCGGTGGAGCGGGCGGTCGCGGACGGCCTGCACGCCGCCGGGTTCGTGGCGTACGAGGCCGCGCCCGCCTTCGATCCCTCGTTTTCCACCCATCCCCCCGACCCGCGCCTTCCCCTCGCCTGGTTCGCCCTCTACGAATCCCGCGACGCCGTGGAGCCCACGTGGGATTCGGCGGATGGGGACGCTGAGCTGGGCCCGTGGAGCAGCGACGTTCCCGAAGCCGAGTATCTCGATCACGTGGAGCGCATCCGGGCGCTGATCGCGGCGGGGGATACGTATCAAACGAACTTCACCGCCCGCCTGCGCGCGCCCTTCCGCGGCGATCCGGTCGCGCTGTACGAGCGGCTGTGCCTGGGCCAGCGCTCGGCCTTCTGCGCGTACCTGGATCTGGGGGAGGGAAAGACGGTCGTATCCGCATCCCCCGAGCTCTTTTTCCGCATGGACGGACGCGAGCTCGAGCTCAAGCCGATGAAGGGGACGCGGCCGCGCGGGCGGTGGCCGGCGGAGGACCGCGCGCTGGCGGCGGAGCTGGCGGAATCGCCCAAGGACCGCGCCGAGAACCTGATGATCGTCGACCTGCTGCGGAACGACGCGGGGCGGGTGGCGGAGTTCGGCAGCGTGCGCGTGGAGCGGCTGTACGAGACCGAGCGGTACGAGACGGTTCACCAGATGACGTCCACCATCCGCGCGCGGCTGCGGCCTGACGCGGGGCTGGCGGAGGTGTTTCGCGCGCTCTTTCCCTGCGGATCGGTGACGGGCGCGCCCAAGGTGCGGACGATGGAGATCATCCGCGCGCTGGAACCGTCGCCGCGCGGCGTGTACTGCGGCGCCATCGGCTTCGTGTCGCCGGGAGAGGCGGTGTTCAGCGTGGGGATCCGCACCCTGTTGCTGGATGCCGCCGCGGGGACGGCGGAACTGGGCGTGGGCGGCGGGATCACGTACGACAGCGACGCCGCGGCGGAGTACGGCGAAAGCTGGTCGAAGGCCGCCTTCGTCCGCCGTACGCCGCTGGGATTCCGCCTGCTGGAGACGATGCTGTGGGAGCCGGGCGGCGGATGGTTCCTGCTGGACGGCCACCTGGAGCGCCTGGCCGCCTCCGCCGACTACTTCGGCTACGCGTTCGATGCGGACGATGCCGTGCGCCGGCTGTTGGACACGGCGCGGGCGTTCGCGGACGGGCCGATGCGCGCGCGGCTCACGCTGGGCCGGGACGGGCGGATGGAGATCGCGGCGACGGCGCACACGCCATCCGCCCAACCCGCGCGCGTGGCCATCGCCGCGGAGCCGGTGGACAGCCGCGATCCGCTGCTGT
>DASTVC010000109.1:0-2803 GCA_035759295.1 Longimicrobium sp.
TACCACCTCGATGGAGATGGCGCGCAGAAGGCCGGCCTCGCGCGCGTCGGGGTCCGCGCGGCGCACGACCTCGCGGAGCGTGCGCATCACCGACTCCGCCTGGCGGCTCTTGAAGAAGTCCACGGTCCACAGCGCCGCCTCGGCGTCCTCGAACAGCTTTTCCAGCAGCTCGATGCGCGCTGGGGGCGCCTCGCGGCGGGGCGGGCGGAAGGCCTGGTCGCGGCCCTGGGCCTCCATCCACAGCTCGTACGCCATCACCAGAACCGCCTGCGCCAGGTTGAGCGACGCGTGCTGGCTGGTGGGGATGATGCAGGTGCGGTGGCACAGGTCCAGCGCCTCGTTGCTGAGCCCCTTGTCCTCGCGGCCAAAGAGCAGCGCCACGGGCCCGGTCTCGCCAGCGACGGCCTCGGCGCCGCGCGACAGGAGCTCCGGCGCCAGCGAGCGGGGGCGGGCCACGGCGCGCTTGGCCCGGCGCGAGCGCGCCGTCATCCCCACCACGTACGAGCAGTCGCCCAGCGCGGAGAGCAGCGAATCGTGCGTCTCCACCCGCTGCACGATGTCTTCGGTGCCGTGCGCGATCCCCTCGATGCGGTGGGGGTCGTACTTCACGGGCTCGATCAGCCGCAGCCGCGACAGGCCGAAGTTCTTCATCGCCCGCACGGTGCCGGCGATGTTCACGTAGTCCTGCGTCTGCCACAGCACCACGACGATCCCCTCCAGCGCCGCCCGCGCCGCGCCATCCGCCGCGTCTTCGGCGGCCTGGTCCATCTCCCCGGCTTCGTCCGTCTGGCTCACGTGTCTGCGCGTTGAATGATCGACTTTTTCCACCCATCTCATCCGCACATCAACTGCGCGAGGCATCCACCCCGCCGGAGTGGATGCCTCGGTCCGCGGAGGAGAATGCGGGCTCGAAGTCCGCTATTCCCTGTTCCCTGTTCCCTATTCCCTGCCCCTCAAAGCTCCCGCCCGAGCGGCCGCGCATCCTCGTCGTCGCGGTCCCGGTCGCGCTCGCGGTGCGGCATCAGCTCGCCGGGGTTCACGCCCATGCGCGCGGACATGCGGCCCAGCAGCACGCGGGCGGCGCGCACGTCGTGGCCCACGTCGATGAAGAGCAGGGTCAGGTCGCCGGCGCCCCAGAGCATGGCCGCCAGCACGCCGCCCTGGATGACCTCGGCCAGCAGGTTGAAGCCCGCGCCCACGCCCTCGTAGATCAGCCCCGCCACCACCTCGGCGATGATGGCGACGATCACGATCATCGCCACGATCTTGAAGAGCCGCGCCACGTACTGCAGCCCGATGTACGGCTCGGTGTCTTCGGCGCGGATCATCCCCGGGTCGCGGCGCATGGAGGCGTCGCCCGTGTCCCCGCCGCCGCGCGGCGTCTGCCGCACCTCGCGCGTAAGCTGCTGCGAGGGGCCGTGCTGCTGCGGCCCGGTCTCGGCGCGCGTCAGCTCGCCCTGCGGCCTGGTTCCCCCCACCTCGTCGTCGTCGCTGAACATCGAGCCCCCTTCCCCTGTATGCCGGTTCGTCCGATCTGAACGTCGCTGTTCGATTTCCCGCTACCGCCGCCGCCGCTGGGCGACGAAGAGCTGCGCATCCGTCACCCCCACGCGCCGCGCCGTATCCGCCGCCCACTCCAGCCGCGCCACCTGCTCGCGGCCGTGCCCGTCGCTCCCCAGCGAGAACCGGACCCCGGCCTGCAGCGCCTTGCCCAGCAGGCGGTCGTGGGGAAGACGGTAGCGGTTGCTGATCTCCAGCGCCACCCCGCTTTCCGCCAGCGCCTCCACGTAGCGGTCCTCGCGCTCCGCCGTCCACCAGGCGTCCACGTCGCCCTCGATGTCGAACAGCGCCGGCGGCGTAAGCGTGCTGTGCGCGGCGATCTGGATGGGCATCGTCCGCACCATCCTGCACAGCTCGTCCACCATCACGTCCATCAGCTGCTGCGGGCGATCCTTCCACTCCGGCGGCAGCTGCTTCCACCAGGGCGACCCCATCCCGCCACCGGGGAGCGGAAAGCCGTGGTTGGATCCGACGAGGTAGTCGAAGCGCGACATCACCTCGTCAGGCAGGTCCAGGTAGTAGTCGTCGCACCAGCAGAACTCGCCGCTGACGAACACGTCCTGGGCTTCCACGGCGTCCAGGTAGCGGCGGACGCGCGCCTCGTCGCTCACGAAGCGCTTGAGGTTGCGCCGCGAGATGTGGTCGGCCACCCCGATCTGCACGCCACGCTCCGCGGCGATGCGCACCAGCTCCTCCAGCGGCACGTAGCCGTCGGACATCGTGGTGTGGACGTGCAGATCCTGCCGGCCCAGCAGCGACCCTCCCGGCGCGATCGCCTCCATCATCCGCCCCGCGTGGCCGCCGACGCGGAGCGCGGACGGTAGCGCGCGCGGTACGCCGCCTCCGCCTGCTCAATGGCCGTCCACCCCGCCTGCCCCTCAGGCCCCAGCCGCGACTTGGGAAGGCGGCGCGTGGGCCAGGGCGCGGTGGGCGCGTCCAGCTCGCCGTGCCACATCTCCATCGTTGCCTCCACGATCTCCTGCGCCGCCTTCTCGCGCGCCTCCTCGGGAATGCGGTTCAGCGAGACCACCACGCGCAGCGAGCCGCGGGAGAAGGCGTCGGCCAGGAACGTCGCGTACTCCTCGCGCCGCACGCCGGCCCGCGCCTGCCCCGCGCGCGAGAGCAGGCCGCGCAGTGCGATGGCGTCCTCGCCCAGCCCGCGCTCCATCAGCGTGTGGGCGGTGTTGACCCAGGCGTGCGACGTGTCGGGCGCGGCGGCCAGCTCGCGGTCCAGCCGCGTGAG
>DASTVC010000110.1:0-3569 GCA_035759295.1 Longimicrobium sp.
CCGTAGCCAGCAGCGCCTCCGCCTCTCGCAGCATCCCCACGATCTGCGTCGCCGTGTGCCTGATCTTCTTCAACGAGTCCTCCTCCCCTTGGGCAGTGTGGACTCCCATTCTACCTGGTTCAACTTACGGGGGGCAGGCCAAGTGCGTTCCACCGAAGCTAGCGCTCATCTGGGTGAGACAGTATGGGTCAGGTTACCCTCTCCCCACGCCCGGCCTCGGGGAGACGGAGGCGCGGGTTCTACCGCTGGGACAGCTCCGCGGCGAGGCGCTCGGCGCGCTGCTCGGCGTGGCGGCGGTCGTCCGCCAGGCAGCTGTCTTCCAGCGCCTGCAGCAGCTCCAGCAGCGCGCGGCGGTCCTTTTTTCCCATCCCCGAGAGCGCGCGTCGCATTCGCTCGCCCAGCGCGGGCTGCGCGGCCGCGGCCACCTCGGCGCCGGCGGGGGTTAGGGTGGCCACGCGCGCGCGGCGGTCGCCCGGCACGTCGCGGCGCTCCAGCAGGCCGCGCGCCTCCAGCCGACTCACCAGGTACGTGGCACCGCCGCTGGACACGCGGACGCGCCGCCGCACCTGCCCCACGCTCAGCGGACCTTTGCGGCGCAGCACGTCCAGCACCTCCAGCTCGGCGGGGCTCAACCCGTGGCGCGCCGCCTCCTCGCCCGCGGCGGCGGCGAGGGCGGTGTGGGCGCGATCCAGCGCCCGCCACAGCTTGAGGGGCAGGGCGCCGGTGTCGCGCTCCGGGGGCGGGTCTTCGCGGGTTCGATCGGCCATGGCTCCGCGCCAAACTAGCCGTTTCCCCATCTCCCTCCAAGAGCTCCGGTCGGCAGAGGCTTGAGCCGGGACGGAAACCGGCGACATCTTTGGATGATGCGCCCCGAGCGCGGCCCATCCTCCTTCCCGACGAACGATTGATGATCCACACGCCTGCGTCCGGCCAGCTCCCCTCCGGCGCCGTGCTGGCGGATGACGCCATCGAACTTCGCCTGCTGCGTGTCCTCGTTCCGGGCGATGCGGACGCGCGGCCGCCGGAGGCGCGGTTCCTGGCGCCGGCGCTGGAATATCGCTTCGCCATCCACCGCCGCACGGATGGGCTCCGGGTCGGCCGCATCCATCTGCGCATCACGGACGATCCGCTCATCGTCAGGGCGCTCGGGCACGCCGGCTATGCGGTGGACGAGGCGCATCGTCGGAACGGGTATGCGGCGCGGGCCATCCGGCTCATCGCGGCGCTTGCCCGGCTCTGCGGAGTCGCGCCGCTCTGGGTGCTCATCGAGCCGGCCAACGTCGCTTCGCGCGGAGCGGTGGAGCAGGCCGGGTTCGAGCTCATCGACATCGTCGACACGCTGCCGGAAGGAATTGCGCTGGGGCTGGGGCCGCGCGTCTGCCGCTACGCCATCGGCCACGCCGGGGAGCCGCCGGCCAGCTGAGGGTGTGGCCTTTGCGGCCCCGCGGCATCGCGACGTACGTTGATCCGTGCGTACTTCCGCACTCTCGCACTTTCGCACTCCGCCGAACCGTGCAACGCGCCCTGGAGCTCATCCGCGTCCTCCGCCTGCAGCCGCACCCGGAGGGCGGCCACTACCGCGAGATCCACCGGTCCACGCTGGGCGTGCACCCCGACGATGGCCGGCGCGCCCGCAGCGCCCTTACGCTGATCTACTTTCTGCTGGACGCGCACGGGCACAGCCGCTGGCACCGGGTGATGTCTGACGAGACGTGGCAGTACGTGGAAGGCGCGCCGCTGGAGCTGTTCCGGGTGGACAGCGCGCTCAGCGAGTGCGAGCGGATGCTGGTGGGCGCGCTGGCGGACGGCGCGGAGCCGGCGCGCGTGATACCCGCGGGGCACTGGCAGGCCGCGCGCACCACGGGCGCCTACACGCTGGTCTCCTGCGCCGTGGGCCCCGGCTTCGACTTCGCCGACTTCGCCATGCTCGCCGACCATCCCGCCGACGCGGAGCAGCTGCGTCGCCGCTTTCCCGGCGTGGCGTCGCTGGTGTGAGCCCCATGCATCCGCCGCTTCCGAGCAAGACCCGGATGATGAAGCCCCTCCCCATCCGCCGGCCCCTTGCCCTGGCCACCGCGCTGCTGCTGGCCGCGTGCACGGGGCAGCGGCCGGATACCGCGCCGGCGGCGTCCACCGCCCCGCTCTCGCGCATCGCGTTCGGTTCGTGCAGCGACGAGGCGCGCCCGCAGCCGCTGTGGATGCCCATCCTGAACCAGCGGCCGGGACTGTGGATCTGGCTGGGCGACAACGTCTACGCCGACACCGCCGACATGGAGGCCATGCGCCAGGCGTACGACCGCGGCAAGGCCAACCCCGGGTACCAGGCGCTGCTGGCCACCACCCCCGTCATCGGCACCTGGGACGACCACGACTTCGGGCTGAACGACGGCGGCCGCGAGTGGCGGTTCAAGACGCAGGCGCAGCACCTGCTCCTCGACTTTCTCGACGAGCCCGCCGACAGCCCGCGCCGGCGCCGCGAGGGCGTCTACGAGTCGTACACGTACGGCCCGCCGGGGCGGCAGGTAAAGGTGATCCTGCTTGACACGCGCTACCACCGCGACCGGTACCACCGCACGGAGCTGCCGGTGAACCCCACCGGCGACATGCTGGGCGAGGAGCAGTGGGCGTGGCTGGAGCGCGAGCTGACCAACAGCACCGCGCAGGTGCACCTCATCGGCAGCAGCATCCAGGTGGTCGCCGAGGAGCACCGGTTCGAGAAGTGGGCCAACTTTCCCGCCGCGCGCGAGCGCCTGTTCCGGCTCATCGGCCAGACCCGGGCGCCAGGCGTGGTCTTCATCAGCGGCGACCGCCACATCGCCGAGATCTCGCGCATCGACGGCACCGCGGCGGGCTATCCCCTCTACGACATCACCTCCAGCGGGCTCACGCACACCTGGCAGGAGCGGTGGGAGGAGGCCAATCGCCACCGCCTGGGCGAGAACGTGATCGCGCTCAACTTCGGGATGCTGGAGATCGACTGGAACGCGCGCCCCGTCACCCTGCGCTTCACCATCCACGACGACCACGACCAGGTGCGGCTGGACCAGACCATCCCCTTGTCCGAGCTGCAGCCGTAGGAGATACGAAGGTCGGGGTACGAAGGTGCGTTTTTTTACGGGGATGATGATTGGTGTGGCATGAATCCTCCCCCTGTCCCGGCGCAGTCCGCGGAGATCGGGGGATCGATTCATTTTCAGGGGAACGGGGACGATGACGGACGCCGGCACATCCACCACCGCGGGCAGCCCCATGCGCGTGGCGGTCAGCGGAAGCACGGGGCTCATCGGGGGCGCGCTGGTGCAGCGGCTGCTGCGCGAGGGGCACACCGTTGCGCGGCTGGTGCGCTCCGCGAAGGACGCAGGCCCCGGCGACGTGGTCTGGGATCCCGCCGCGGGGACCATCGACGCGGCCGCGCTGGAAGGAATGGACGCGGTGGTGCACCTGGCCGCCGAGAACGTGGGCTCGCGCTGGTCGGAGGAGAAGAAGCGGCGCATCCGCGACAGCCGCGTCAACGGCACGAGGCTGATCTCGGAGACGATCTCGCGGCTGGCGCGGCCGCCGCGCGTGCT
>DASTVC010000111.1:0-4580 GCA_035759295.1 Longimicrobium sp.
CTCAGCGCCCTGATCGTGGCGATGCACCGGGTGAGCCAGCGCAACCAGCCGGTGGTGCTTTTTGGCGCCGGGCTTCCACAGATCGCAAAACTGGCCGGCGACGCGAAGTCGTACGCCGAGCGCCTGTTCCGGTACCCTCCCGTCGACAAGCTGGACGACGGCGCGGCGGAGGCGGCGATCCGGAAACCGATCGAGGATGAAGGGGCCGATATCCAACCGGCGGCGGTTAGCCTTATCTGCGAACGCACGCAGGGCTATCCGTACTTTCTGCAGGAATGGGGATATCACTCGTGGGATACGGCTCCTTCCTCGCCGATCACCGTCGATGACGTAGAGGCGGCGAGCATCGATGCCACCAACCGGCTCGATGAGGATTTCTTCCGGGTGAGGTTTGATCGTCTGACGGACCGGGAAAAGGATTACATGCGTGCCATGGCCGAACTGGGACCGGGCCCGCACCGGTCGGGTGACATCGCGGGCGAACTCAAGATCGAGCTCAGGAGTGCCGCTCCGCTCCGGGACTCCCTCATCAAGAAGGGAATGATCTACAGCGAAAAGCACGGCAGGAACGGGTTCACCGTCCCCATGTTCGACGATTTCATGCGTCGTGCAATGCCGGACTGGACTGCTCCGGCTCCCAGAAAATCGCGGAGCACGAAGAGTTGAACCGCGGCATGCGCGGAGAGGCAGTCGGGGCACGGGCGGGGGCGCATCACGTGCCCGAAGGCTCCTGCGCGTCATTAAAATGGACGCGCGGTGCACCGTGCGCGCACACGGAGACTTGACCGCCCTGTGATGGGGCTTTACGCTGTGCTCCGCCAGGCCGGATCGCGGCCGGGCGACTGAACGAGAAAGAGACGAAAAGGGAATGAGCAATCAACGGGTGGACCAGCGGTTCGACGAGCTGGTGTCGCAGGTGCACGACTGGGTGGAATCGGCCGTGGCGCTTGACGAAGGGCACTTTCCCACCGAGTTGCTGAGCGATCTTCGCGACCTGGTCGAAGAGCTCAAGGCGTTCATGGACGACGACGAAAGCTCGGAGTACACCCGCGCCGACGTGCTGGAGGTCTTCGTGACGCCGGAGATGGGCGAGGTGATGCACCGCTTTCCCAAGGTGCGCCGCCTGCTGGAGAGCGCCTGGGGCTCGCAGCTCATCGAGCAGATCGACGAAGAGTCGGCCGGCTTCGATCCCGAAGGCGACGACGACGACGACTGACCCGTCCCGCGGGACGGCAGGCGGCCCGCGCGCCCACCGGCGCGAGGGCCGCGCCGTGCCCATGCAGGCGGCCTGACCGGCCTGCGTCCACGCCGTCACCGGTTTCAAGGAGCCCTGCCGCAGCGGCGGGGCTTTTTGGCGTCTACTTTGTCACCTTTGTTCGGCGCGGCGGATGGCGTGTTTCGCGAATATGGGGTGATACCTTGCGTGGAGACGGATCGGCACGTACAATCCCGAGTGTCCATCCGCCGAACCTAGACAAAGTGGCCGGGCCGCCTCGCAGGACGAGGCTTGGCGCCATGTGCCCACCGAGACGCTGCGTGCCTTCATGGACCAGCTGGTGCTCGACATGTCCTTGCGCGACGTGGCGGCACTGGTAGGGCTTGGGCACGAGGCGCTTCGCAAGTTCATCAACGGCACCACCGAGAGCCCGCACAAGCGCAGTCTGCGGGCCATGGGGCAGCTGTACAACGAGTACCAGGCAAAGGAGCAGGCCACGGTTCCCACCGCCGGCCAGCTGAAGCTGCTGCTGCCGCGCGGCCTGGAAGACGCCAGCGCCGCCGTGCGCGAGGTGTTCGACGCCATCCGCGGCACCCGCAAGGCCGGAGCGTACGCGGAAGACATGGAGCGCTATCTCCTGCGCCGCCTGGAAGAAGAGTACTCTCAAGAGCCCAACTGGGCCCCCACCCGCAAGCGCAGCCGCAAGTAGCCGCGGAGACGCAGATGACGAAAGGAAGCCCGTCTCCCGGCAGGAGGCGGGCTTTTGCGTCCTTGGAGGCGGTGCGTGGTGGGGTCCGGTGCCCTCGGCCTTGCAAGGGCGAATAAATTCGCTGCAACAACTACACGAAATCCGCCTTCGCGGATTGGCGGCCCCGGTGTTTGGGCCAGCGCGGTGGGCGCCCAGGCCCACGGGCATCCTTCGGATTCGGCGGCCGGGCGGTTCGCGGCGTCCGACGCAACCTGCGCGTCCGCATTCGGATTGCGTTACCGCCGATATCTTCCCGTTCACCCGTTCACCCGTTCACCCGTTCACCCCACCACCACCCCGCGGTCCGCGCCTTGCGCCTGCCCCGGACGCGATCCCGAACCCCCCGCGCGCGCCGATGATCCAGCTGCTGACCCGTACCAAGGCCCAGGCCGCCGACCAGGCGCCGCCTCCGTTTCCGCTGCGCGTGGGCGGCATCGACGTGGGCTCCAACGCCATCCGGTTCCTGGCCGCCGAGTTCACCGCGCCCGGCAAGTACCAGGTGCTGGCCGAATCGCGCGAGCCGGTGCGGCTGGGGCACGAGGTGTTCCTTTCCGGCAAGCTGGCGCGCGGAGCCATGGAGGCGGCGGTGCAGGCCATCGCCGTCTTCCGGCTGCAGATGGAGGCGCTGGGGATTCGCCACTACCGCGCCGTGGCCACGAGCGCCACGCGCGAGAGCCGCAACGGCGAGGAGTTCGTGGCCCGCGTGCGCCGCGAGACGGACATCGAGCTGGAGGTGATCACCGGCAGCGAAGAGGCGCGCCTGGTCTACGAGGCGGTCAAGGCGCAGGTGCCGTTCGGGCGAAAGAAGTGGCTCCTCGTCGACCTGGGCGGCGGGAGCGTGGAGGTGTCGCTGGTGGACCAGGCGACCATCCTGTGGAGCGAGTCGCACACCATGGGCTCCGTGCGGCTGCTGGAGGAGCTGGCGGTCTCCGGCGAGGAGCCCGGGCGATTCCAGCGGCTGCTGGAGGAGTACGCGGCCACGCTGCGCATCCCCGTGATCGCCCAGCAGTGGAACCCGGCGGGGCTCATCGCCACGGGCGGCAACATCGAGGCGCTGGCCAAGCTGGTGGGCGCCAACCCCGGCCGCGGGGCGGTGGCGTCGCTGCCGCTCCCGGAGCTGCGGGGCGCCATCGAAAAGCTGTCCCGCCTCTCCTTTCGCCAGCGCGTGGAGCAGCTGGGGCTGCGCGAGGACCGGGCCGACGTCATCCTTCCAGCGGCCATGGTCTACGAGCGCGTGGCCACGCTGGCGGGCGTGAACGCCATCCTGGTCCCCGCCGTCGGGCTGAAGGACGGGCTGCTGGTGGATCTCGTGGACGACCTGACGACGCACGAGGCGCACGAAGTACGGAAGGAGAAGCAGGCGGTGGCGGGCGCGGTGGCGCTGGGCAAGCGCTACCTGTTCGACGAGGCGCACGCCGCCCACGTGGCGCGGCTGGCCGGCTCGCTCTTCGACCAGCTGCAGAAGCTGCACAAGCTGGATGCGGTGGACCGGCGGATGCTGCTGGCGGCGGCGGTGCTGCACGACGTGGGCATCTTCATCGGCCACAAGAAGCACCACAAGCACTCGCTGTACGTCATCTCGCAGTCAGAGATCCCCGAGTTCACGCCGCGCGAGATCGCGGTGATCGCCAACGTGGCGCGCTACCACCGCAAGGGCGTCCCCGCGGTGCACCACGAGCCGTACACGGGGCTGGAGTCGGAAGACCGCGAGCGGGTGGTGAAGCTGGCCAGCATCCTTCGCATTGCCGACGCGCTGGACCGCGAGCACCTGCAGGCGGTGCGCGGGGTAAAGGCCACTGCGGGCAAGAGCAAGCTCACGCTGGAGCTGGACGGCACCGGCGACCTGCTGCTGGAGCGCTGGGCCCTGCGCCGCAAGGCCAACCTCTTCACCGACGCCTTCGGCCTGGAGGTGGAGGTCGCCGGCGGGCCGGAGGGGTGAGCCGGAACCCGCGATTGCCCCCCTTGCACGCACACTGGGCCACATCCGGATCGATGGCTTCGATTCACTTCGATCCCTTCAAATCACTTCCGGATGGTGTCATTCTGAGAGAGGCGCGCGCTCTGGACCTCCCAGTTGCACCCTTGCCTGTGCGCCGACCGAAGAATCTCTACGATGGGCGCACGGACCCGTCGGCTACGTCGGCCTCGGCGCGAAAGACCTCCCGTTCCCGATAAAGATTCTTCGGTCGGCGCACGGACCCTGAAGCGTGAAGACGATTCTGCGCGGCGCCTTCCTCAGAATGACAGCGATCTTCTGGACGCAGTCTTTTTGCGGGATTCGGCATGATCTGCATTGCCACGCCGCGTGATCAGGACTCTTCGCGCGGGGGGAAGTAGTCGCGCTGGATGGCGGCGGCGATGTCGGGGGCGGCGTGGGGGCGGCCGATGCGGCGCGCTTCGGCGGAAAGGCGCTCCAGAAGCCCGGGCTCGGCGAACATGCGGTGAAAGGCGTCGCGCATCTCCTGCTCCGTACTGGCGCAGAGGCCGGCGCCCTCTTCCACCACGGCGCGCGTGTTCACCTCTTCCGCCCCGGGGATGGGGCGCGTGAGGAGCAGGGGGCGGCCCACGGCGAGCGTCTCGCTGACCGTCAGCCCGCCCGGCTTGCCGGCCACCACG
>DASTVC010000112.1:0-4284 GCA_035759295.1 Longimicrobium sp.
TCGGAAACGGGCGGGGCCCCTGGCGCCAAGGCCGACGTAGCCGACGGGACCGTGCGCCCATCGTAGAGATTCTTCGGTCGGCGCACATGCGATGGTGCAATCGGAAGGGACCGGGCGCGCGCCTCCCTCAGAATGACACCGTCCGCTCTATCGGCGCTCTAGTTCCGGATCCACCGCTGGATGCGGTGGGAACGGAGAGAGGACGCGAAGAAGCTCAGCTTCTCCGCGTCCTCTCCGCTTGTTTTCGCGCGATGGAATAAAGCCCCGGGTGTCGCGCCGCCGGGGTGCCGTGGGGAGGCTACGCCGCGGTCGCCCGCAGCATGGCGCCGGGCAGGGGCAGGATCCGGTCGACCGTCGCGTGGCCGGCGGCCTCGGTGGCGTGCGCGAAGCTCGACGCGATGGCCAGGAACGGGTCGATGCACTCCGGGTGCTCCGCGCCCCCGTGCAGCTGGTTGGCCACCAGGTGGATCTCCGAGCACCCCACGATGAACCCGTCGGCGCCGTACCGGGCCAGCAGCGACCGCACCATGGGGATCAGGGCCGCCGGGTCCGCCATCCGCTTGATCTGGTAGATCAGCTCGTCGTGGACCAGGTCCTGGTCGTCCGGCCCGGGGAAGACCACCCGGTCCGCGACCTCCTCCCACCCCGGCTCGCGCTCGAAGAGCGACACGTAGCGCGTCCCCTTGGTGCACAGCATGAGGTAGCGCCCCCGCGCGCGGCGCAGCTGGCCCACGATCACCTCAGGCACCGAGATGATGGGCCGGCGCAGCTCCGCGGGAAGCCGGGGGAGCAGGTGGTGCGCCGTCATGCAGCAGATCACCAGCCGCGTGGCGCCCCGCTGCAGCAGGGCGCTGAGCACCTCCTCCAGCATGGGCGAGACGGTGTGCTCCTCGCCCGCCAGGAACGCCGACGTGCGGTCGGGGAACGCCGGGTTGGAGTCCATGAGCACCCGCGGGGCGTCCTGCTCCCGCTCCCAGGTGGCGCACCGGTACACCGTCCGCAGGAACTCGGCGGACGCGAGCGGCCCCATGCCGCCCACGATGCCCAGGACCTCACCCCGTAGACTCTTCATCATATCTCGAATGGTGCTCGTGCGACGTAATGCTTGCTGCAGCGTGTGCCGGAGCCGCGCGGAGACGCTCGCGGAGGGGGCGTGCGGCCGCGTGCTCGCGGACGGCGCCGGAACGGCCGTCGGGGGCCCGGGATGCGGGCCCCTTTTCTGCCACCGCGGACATGGGATGAGAAAAATCTAGCGGAATTTGTCCCCGGCGAAAATGGGTCACCCGGAACCGGTCTCCCGCCGCGGACCGAAACGGGCCGGAATGCCCTGACGGATGGCCAACTTTTTACCTGTCAGGAATTTGCGGAGGAACGCGCCGCGGCGCCGCCGCCGCCGTCCGGGGGGAAGGCCAGAGGACCCGGCCCGGGCCGGCGGGCCACACGATTCCCGTCCCGTCGTACCCCCTGCCACTTCCCCGAACCGCCGATTGTAGATAAGTTTAGGTCCTGCGTCGGAGGCGCCCCGTGCGCCGGCCGGCGCACGCCGCGCGGCTTGCCCCTTTCAGATCGCCCGTTCCGTGGATGGAACGTGGGCGATGCGCGGCGTGTGGGAACCTTGCTCCGCTGCTCCCCGCCTCTGGTGTGCATCGCGTTCCCTTTCCGCCTGTAGACGTCGAATTCCGCACCCTGCCCCCGCATGCCGGCACTCGCTGCCGCGGCGGGGTGCGTACCGCTTACGACCCGATCAGACGCCGATGGCCAGATTCACAACAGACGACGCGCCTCCGCTTCGCGACGCGGTGAACCAGTACCGGCGCCTGATGGTGCTGCTGCGGCCCTACTGGGGACGGCTCACCCGGAGCATGCTGCTGGCCCTGGTCATCGGCCTGATCGGCATGGCGCCGCCGTACCTGTCCAAGCTGCTCATCGACGAGGTGTACCCCTCGCGCGACGTGTCGCTCATGCACGTGCTGGTGGGCGGGCTGCTGGCGATCGCCGTCTCCGCGGCGTCCATGGAGGCCATCCGGAACTACTTCCAGTTCCAGGTGAGCGCGCGGCTGTCCGACGCGGCGTCCCTGCTCTTCTTCAACCACGTGCAGCACCTGCGCGCGCGGTTCTTCGAAGAGCACCAGGTGGGCGAGGTGATGAGCCGGTTCGTGGACGTGCGCCAGGCGCTGGGCACCATCTCCCGCGCGTTCGGCACGGTGTTCGTCCAGGGCGTGTTCCTCATCCTGGTGCCTCCCTTCCTGTTCCTGCTGGAGTGGCGCCTGGCCCTGGTGGCGCTGGCCTTTGCGCCCCTCACCGTGGGCGTCACGCTCCTCTCCACCCGCGTCCTGCGCACCTACTTCAAGCGCATGGCCGAGGCGTACGCCGACTTTCGCGCGTACCAGGTGGAGGTGTACAGCCACATCCGCACCCTCAAGACGTTCTCCGTAGAGCACCAGGTCTTCGACCGCGCCCGCAAGCAGGTCGACCTGGCGCTGGGGCACAACCTGCAGGGGGGAATCGTGGGGCAGGGGTTCAACCTGGCCAACTCCGTCCTGGCGGCGGTCTCCACCGCCGTGTTCACGTGGTACGGCTGGACGCTCATCCTGGAGCAGAGGATCACGCTGGGCACCCTCATCGCCTTCGTGGCGTACCTGGCCTTCTTTACCCAGCCGCTGAAGGAGATCACGCAGATGGTGGCGGAGCTCCAGCAGTCGGCGGTGGGGCTGTCGCGGATGTTCGAGTACCTGGACGAAGAGGTGGAGCAGGACCCCGCCCTGGCCTACGAGGCGCCGGCGCCCGTGGAGCACCGGCTGCGGGGCCGGGTGGAGCTGCGCGGCGTGAGCTTCGGCTACCAGGCCGAAGCCCCGGTGCTGCACGACATCGACCTGATGCTGGAGCCGGGGGAGCTGACGGCCGTGGTGGGGCAGAGCGGCGCGGGCAAGAGCTCGCTGCTGCGCCTGATCTGCCGGCTGGAGGAGCCCGTTGCGGGGCACGTGCTCTTCGACGGGGTGAGCGGCGCCACCATCCCCCTGCCGGACGTGCGCCGGCAGATCGCCGTCGTCTGGCAGGACACCAGCCTGCTCAAGGGCACCATCTGGGACAACCTGACCATGGGCGTGCTCAACCCCAGCCGGGTGCTGGTGGACGACATCGTAGGCCTGTGCAGGCTGGACGAGGTCATCACCAGGCTGCCCAGGGGGTACGAGACGCCCGTGGCCGAATGGGGGGCCAGCCTCTCCGGCGGCCAGCGCCAGCGCATCTCGCTGGCCCGCGCGCTCATCCGCGACACGCCCATCCTGCTCATGGACGAGGCCACGTCCAACATCGACCAGCAGACGGAGGGCGCCATCCTGGAGGACCTGTTCTCGTACCGCGCGGGCCGCACCACGCTGTACGTGACCCACCGCGTCTCCACGGTGTCCACGGCGGACAAGATCTGCGTGATGGCCGCCGGCAAGGTAGTGGGCGTGGGAACCCACGAGTCGCTCCTGGCGACCTGTGATCCGTACGTCGAGATGGTGGACGCCGGCAGCCGCGACCCCAGCCGGCTGCAGGCCGCGAAGGCCCGACCCTGATGCCCAGCACAATGCGTCCCCCCGTTCCCCAGCCCAAGCTCCTGCTCCCCGAGGTCTCGCCCAAGGTGGTGGGCGGCCAGTGGGTTTCGCGCGCGGTCAGCCTTACGCTGATCATCTTCACCACGCTGTTCGTGGGCGCCACCGTCGCGGCCAGCCTCATCCGGCTCAAGGTGACCGTCGACGGGACGGGCGCGCTGCAGCCGGCGGGGATCTGGTCCGTCCGCGCCGAGGAGCCGGGCGTCGTGCGCGACGTGCTCGTCCGCATGGGCGACACCGTCCGCGCGGGGCAGCCCATCGCCCGCCTGGACTCGCTGCAGCTGGTCTCGGAGCTGGACCAGCTGCGGTCGCGCCGCCGGGTGCTGGAGCTGGAGCTGCGCCTGGCGCGCAACTCCGTTCCCCTGGAGGTGCGCTCCGTGGCCGAAAAGCGCGCCGAGGCCGGCGCGGCGCTGGTGCGGGCCAACGCCACGCTGCGCCAGCGGCTGGTGGAGCACGGCTTCGAGCCCGACGTCGACAAGGTGCGGCGGACGTACCAGCTGGGCACCAACGTGGCCATCGACGCCGCGCTGGCCGACGTGCTGGCCGCCGAGGCCGCCAGCCGCACGGCGCACATCGACGGGGACCGCCTGGGGCTCAAGAACATCGAGCAGAGCCGCCAGCAGGAGCAGCTGTCGGAGATCGACTTCGGGATCGCCACCCTTGAGCAGCGCATCTCCCGCCTTAC
>DASTVC010000113.1:0-2959 GCA_035759295.1 Longimicrobium sp.
AGGGACGGCGCGGGTGGAGGCGGGGATCGACCTGTGGCCGCTGTACCAGGCGCTGTGGAACGACGGCCAGGTGACCATCGCCGGCGGATCGTGCCCCACGGTGGGGATCTCGGGACTGGTGCTGGGCGGCGGGTTCGGGCTGCTGGGGCGCTGGCTGGGCGTGACCTGCGACGCGCTGCTTTCCGTGGAGATGGTGACGGCCGCGGGCGAGCACGTGGTCGCGGACGAGACCCGGAACGCGGACCTGTTCTGGGCGTGCCGCGGCGGGGGCGGCGGAAACTTCGGCATCGCCACGGCCTTCACCTTTCGCGTAACGCCGATCGGCGACGTCTCCATCTACAACGTGGTGTGGGACTGGAAAGACCTGGCGCCCGTGCTGCAGGCGTGGCAGAAGTGGGCGCCCGGCGCCGACGACCGCCTTACCTCCATCCTCAAGCTGAGCGCGGAATCGTCGAAGACCATCTCGTCCATCGGCCAGTACGTGGGATCCGGCGAGGAGCTGCGCCACCTGCTGCAGCCGCTGGTGGCCGCCGCGCTGCCGCAGAGCGTGGAGGTAAAGACGGTGCCGTACATCGAGGCGGTGGAGCACTTCGCCGGCATCAAGCCCGGACACGAGCGCTGGGCCGCGCACTGGGGCAACCACCTGGCCGCCAACGAGGTGCCGGGCGCCAACCCCTTCAAGAACACCTCGGCCTACGCGTACGACCTGTTCGGCCCCGACGCCATCGAGCGCATTGTCGCCGCGCTGCGGACGGTGCCGAACGACAACGGGCTGGTGCAGCTGGATGCGTACGGCGGAGCCGTGGCGCGCGTCCCGCCCGAGGCCACCGCCTTCTACCACCGCCAGGGCGTGCTGTGGAACATGCAGTTCCAGGCGTACTGGACGGACCCGGCGGAGCAGGACGCCAACATCGCCTGGGTAGAGGGCTTCCGCCGCTCCATGCTGCCCTTCACCCGCGGCGCCTACGCCAACTACATCGACCGCGACATCGCCGACTGGCCGGAGCAGTACTACGGCGGCAACTTCGCCCGCCTGACGGAGGTGAAGCGGGCGTGGGATCCGGGGAATGTGTTTCGGTATCCGCAGAGCATCCCGCCGGCGTGAACGGGTGAACGGGTGAACGGGTGAACGGGGTGAACGGGTGAACGGGTGAACGGGTGAACGGGGAACGTATTGGCAGGGCTCCTCGCGAAACCCCGTTGACTTCCTGAGGGAGGCGCCGCCCTGCACCTTGCCGTTCGCGATCCACCATGGCGCCGACCGAAGGACCTCGCCGGCATCACGGCGGGCCTTCGATGGAGTACGGGCCTGGCCCGGCGCCGAGCAGGTGAAGCTCGCCTCTACAAGGAGGCCGTAGATGCGCGCGAAAGCGTGTCATTCCGAGGCCCGGCCACACTGATCTTCCTGTCTACGCCAACGGTTGCAGGGCCGAGGAATCTACCGTCGGTCAACTGGAGGGTGGATGCGGCAGCTCGCGCTGATTCCGCGGCCACCCCGCGGCCCGATGAGCTGGGTTGCGGACGCCGCGGGTACCCGGCGGGATCGGCAGGCCACGAGCATCCGACGGTAGATTTCTCAGTCGGCGCCAAACGCTGGAGTGCAAGACGGGTCCACGCGGCGCCTCCTTCGAAATGACACGCTTTGGCGTGATGGCGAAGGCGCGACGTGTCGCGGTGTCGTGACTGAAAGGCGAGCTCCGAGGAGGCCGAGAGCAGGTCCTTCGGTCGCGCGCAAGCGGTTGTGTGCAGTCAGGGTTCCGCGCGGCGCTCCCTCAGGAAGTCAACGTCTGGGTGCGGAAATCCCCGCAGTTGAAGCCCCACGCAGTTTGTGGGGCTTTCCGCCGTGGTTGCGGCGGCTTCAGCCGCTCCCGCACCCCGCCCGGGCGTGGATCTTGAGGAGCCGCCGGGGCTCACGAAACGCGGGGTGCTCGCCGATCCGTAAAGGCGGCCGCACCCCGCCGCTTTGCATCCGCCTGACGAGCCGTTTTTCCCTATGGCGCACCCTGCCCCCATGGGCGCATCCGCCGAGCCGCTGACCCACCGGCAGGTGCTGGTCATCTTCAGCGGGCTGCTGCTGGCCATGCTGCTGGCCGCGCTCGACTCCACCATCGTCGCAACCGCGCTGCCCACCATCGTGGGCGAGCTGGGTGGGCTGGAGCGGCTGGCGTGGGTGGTCACCGCCTACCTGGTCGCGCAGACCATCGTCACCCCGCTGTACGGCAAGCTGGGCGACCTGTTCGGCCGCAAGGTGGTGCTGCAGGGCGGCATCGTCCTGTTCCTGGTGGGCTCCGTGCTCTGCGGGATGAGCCAGTCGATGGGGCAGCTGATCCTGTTCCGCTTCATCCAGGGGCTCGGCGGCGGCGGGCTGATGGTCACCACCATGGCCGTGGTGGGCGACGTGGTGCCGCCGCGGGAGCGCGGGCGCTACCAGGGGATCTTCGGCGCCGTCTTCGGCGTGTCGAGCATCGCGGGGCCGCTGCTGGGCGGGTACTTCACCACGCACTGGTCGTGGCGGTGGATCTTCTACATCAACCTCCCCCTCGGCCTGGTCGCGATGGCCGTGATCGCCGCCACCCTTCCCGCGCGCGCCGAACGGATCCGCCGCGCCATCGACTTTGCCGGCGCGGGGCTGCTGGCCCTCACCCTGAGCGCCGCCATCCTCGCGGCCGACCTGGGCGGCGCCACCTATGGCTGGACGTCGCCCGTCATCCTGGGCCTGGCGGCGGCATCCCTCGTCGCGCTGGCCGCGTTCATCGCCGTGGAGCGCCGAGCGGCGGAGCCGGTGCTGCCGCTGCGGCTGTTCCGCGAGCGGTCGTTCACCATCAGTTCCATGGTGGGGCTCATCGTGGGCTTCGCCATGTTCGGCTCCGTCACCTATCTCCCCGTGTTCCTGCAGGTGGTGAACGGCGCCTCGCCCACCGGCAGCGGGCTGCAGATGCTGCCGATGATGGGGGGGATG
>DASTVC010000114.1:0-8776 GCA_035759295.1 Longimicrobium sp.
AGCGATATCGGCAAGGGGGAGCGAAAGTTCACGGTCGACCGCTTTCGCTACAACGTGATTTATAGGGTCGAAGAGAAGGTGTTGTTCGTGCTGGCGATCGCCCACCACCGCCGCAAACCGAATTACTGGCGAGACGAAAACCGCGGATAGTCTGGAGGGAGTGATGACGATGCCGAATCTTCCAGGCGTCGAGGCGCGTGAGTTTATCGCGAGGCTGCGCCGCGATTATCCGGAGATCGAGCGCGCCGAGGCGGCGATGGGGAGCAGGCTCGTCGTCGCGCGGAACGTGCTTGGCCTGCGGGTGCGGGGCGGCATCACCCAGACCGAGTTGGCACGGAGGGTGGGCACTTCGCAGCCCCGCATCGCCCAGATCGAATCCGCGCAGGCCAACGTGACCGTCGATACGCTCGACCGGATCGCCGCCGCATTCTCGGTCGAGACCGCGGCGCTCTTCAGGCGCCCCACCGGATGAGCCCACGGGCGTAAAACGCTGCACGAGAACAGAAACGGCCCTCCCGAAGCATGGGAGGGCCGTTCTCGATATTTCACGAGCGTGTGCGATGCGCACTGGCGCCTCGGGTGCAGTCCGCGGAGGCGGACTTCGTGACCTTCCAGCCGCGGTTTCAACCGCCTGACTCCGAGCCGGCCGACACGACTCCTCCCCCTCACACGCCCACCATCACACCATCACACCATCACACCATCACACCATCACACCATCACACCATCACACCATCACCCCGTCTTCTCGGTGTAGTAGTCGTAGTAGTACGCGTACTTCCCGTGGCCGGCGATCTTCTGGTCGGGGTCGTTGAGCACCGCGCCCACGATCTGCGCGCCGACGGCACGGAGCTGCTGCATGGCGTAGTGGGCGCTCTGGCGCTCCGTCTTGCCGGCGCGGACCACGACGAGCACCGCGTCGGCCTGGGCGCCCAGGATCTCGGCGTCGGCGGCGGCGAGGACCGGGGGCGTGTCGATCACCACCAGGTCGTACTCGGCGTTCAGCTCGCGCATCAGCCGGCCCATGGCGGCGCCCCCCAGCAGCTCCGACACGTGCGGCACCAGCCGCCCGGCCGCGATCAGGTGCAGGTTGGGCACCGTGGTCTCGCGCACCACCTCCGGCACCCGCGCCTCCCCCTCCAGCAGGTCGCTGAGCCCCGGCGAGCGCGCCTGCGCAAACAGCCCGTGCAGCCGCGGCCGCCGCATGTCGCCGTCGATCAGCACCACGCGCAGCCCCTGCTGGGCGAAGGTGGTGGCCAGGTTGGCGCACACCGTGGTCTTGCCCTCCGACGCCGACGCGCTGGTCACCAGCAGCGTGCGCGGCGGCTGGCCGCCCTGCGAGAAGATGAGGTGCGTCCGCAGCTTGCGGTACGCCTGCGAGCCGGCGGACTGCATCTCGCTCACCGTCACCAGCCCCCGCTCCTCCTCCGCCTGCTTTCGCGGCAGCAGCCGCCGCACGTCGAGCCTTCGACTTGCCTTGAGCGGCTCGCCCAGCCGCGGGATCACGGCGATCACCGGCACCTGCAGCATGCTCTCGGCGTCCTCGCGGCGGACGATGGCGGTGTTCAGCCGGTCGATCACCAGCGCGCCGCCGCCGCCGATCATCAGCCCCACCAGCAGGGCGAAGAGCAGCCGCCGCTTCTGCCCCGTCCCCACCGGGCCGCCGGGGACCAGCGCCCAGTCCACGATCTCCACCTGCCCCGCCTCCACCGCCTCGTCGATGCGCGCTTCCTGCTGCTCGCGGCGCATGTCGTCCACCATCTTCTGCAGCGTCTCCACCTCGCGGGAAAGGCGCATCTCCTCCGCCTCGGCGTCGGGAAGGCTGCTGATGGCGGCGGCGTCGCTCGACATCACCTGGTCCAGCACGCCGATCTGCGCCGAGAGCGCCGTGCTGCGGGCCCCCACGGCGCGCACCAGGCGGCCGCGGTAGGTGCTGATGAGCGAGTCCAGCTGCTGGATGTCGGGGTGCGTGGTGGCGCGCGACCAGCGGCCGGTGGTGAGCGAGTCGCGGGCCGTCTGGTACTTGATGAGCTCGTTGTACAGGGCCAGGATGCCGCTGTTGCTGGCGATCTCGGGCGAAGCGGCCAGGGCGGCGATCTGCTCGCTCCCCTCGCGCCCCGGATCGGTGGAGAGCACGCGGCCCATCTGGTCGTAGACGCTCTTTTCCGTCAGCAGCGCCTGCCGCTGCATGCGGAACTGCGTAAGCCCCTCCTCCGTCGTGCGAAAGCTCTCGCGCGGGCTGAACGAGCGCACGCCCTTGCGAAAGGCGCTCAGCTGGTGCTGGGCCACCAGCAGCAGCGAGTCGGTGCTGCGCAGCTGCTCTTCGACGAACATCCGCCGCCGCCGCGACTCTGTCTGCGCGGAGCGCATGGACACGGCCTGGAATGCGGCGGCGGCGCCGTTGGCCACCCGCTGCGCCAGGTAGGGGTCGCCGGCGGTGAACTGGATGTCGAGCACGTTGGTCATCTGGCGCTGCGCCGGGTTCATGGACCCGATCACCCACATGACCGCGCTCTGCTGGTCGATCACGTACATCCGCGCGGAGGCCACCGCCGGCCGCCGGCGAAAGGTGAGCTGCGCCACCCCCAGGTCCAGCGGCTGTCCGTACGCCGCCTGGGCGCGGGCGGGGCCCAGCCGCCCCTGCACCATCCCGGGGCCAAAGTTCAGGTGCAGCGTGTCGCCGTTGCGCGCGGCGGGAAGAACGCGCACCGAGTCCAGGTCCGCGTACGGAAAGCCGGTCGCGGGCTGCAGCCGCAGCCCCAGCGAGTCCACCACCTGCTCCGCCACGCCCCGGCTGCGAAGCACCTGGATCTGCGACAGGATGGGGTCCGTGTACCACCCGGGAAGCTGGTCCGTCTGCCCCGTGCCGATCTCCCCCGCCAGCTCCTGCCGCGGGTTCACCAGCTGCACGGCCGACGCGGCCGCGTAGCGCGGCGGCTCGCGGCTGATGCGGTACGCGGCGATCCCCGTCGACACCAGCACGGCCGCCAGCACCAGCCAGATGTGCCGCTGCAGCGCCGCCAGGTACTCGCGCATGGGAATCCCCTCGCCCGGCACGGCCGCGGGCTCCGCGGCGTGCGAGCGCAGCAGCGGCAGGGGCGGCGTGCGGGGGGCGGCCTCGGGGTGCGGCTCGCGTGGGCGGGGAATGATCTCGGACAAGGGCACTGCGAGGGAAGGAGGGTGGGCGCGGCTCCGCGCCCTTTACTCGGGGTGTTCGGCCAGGTACCAGTCGACGGTCTGCCGCAGCCCCTCGCGCATCCCCACGCGGGCGCGAAAGCCGAAGAGCTCGCGGGCGCGGCGGGTGTCGAGCGAGCGGCGCGGCTGCCCGTCGGGCTGCGTGGGATCGAACGCCAGCCGCCCCTCGTACCCCACCAGCTGCGCGATGAGCCCCGCCAGCTCGGCGATGCGGATCTCGTTGCCGATCCCCACGTTGACGGGCTCGGCGCCGTCGTAGTGCTCGGCGGCCAGGAGGAGTGCGCGGGCGGCGTCGTCCACGTACAGGAACTCGCGCGACGCGTTCCCCGTCCCCCACACCGGCAGCTCCGGCAACCCCTGGCGCCGCGCCTCCACCATCCGCCGGATGAGCGCGGGGATCACGTGGCTGGTGGCCGTGTCGAAGTTGTCGCGCGGGCCGTACAGGTTGGTCGGCAGCAGGTAGATCCCGTTCATCCCGTACTGCTGCCGGTACGACTGCAGCTGGACCAGGAGGGCCTTCTTGGCGATGCCGTACGGCGCGTTGGTCTCTTCCGGGTACCCGCCCCACAATTCTTCCTCGCGGAAGGGGACGCGGGTGTACTTGGGATAGGCGCAGACGGTCCCCACCTGGACGAACTTCTCCACCCCGGCCACGCGCGCTTCTTCGATCATCATCACGCCCATCATGGCGTTGGCGTAGAAGAAGCGGCCCGGGCTGGCGCGGTTGGCGCCGATGCCGCCCACCTCCGCGGCCAGGTGCATCACCAACTGTGGGCGCGACTCGTCGTACAGCCGCTCCACGTCCGCCTGCCGGGTGAGGTCGAAGTCGCGGTGGCGCGCCACGAACGGCTCGGCGCCCAGGGCGCGCAGGCGCTCCACCAGGTGCGAGCCCAGGAACCCGCCGCCGCCGGTAACGAGCACGCGGCGGCCCGCCCAGAAGCCGGGGCTGGATTCGCGTTCGGGATGGGTGGGGGGACCGGATGCCTCGGGGCCGTCGCTCGGGGTCATCGGCTCGGTGTTCGGGAAACGTCCGTCACGGGGATACGGCTTCGTGGTACACGGCCAGCGTCTGCGCCACCATGCGCTCCAGGCTGAACTCGCGGCGCACCCGCTCGCGCCCCGCGTCGCCCATGCGCCGCCGCAGCGGCGCGTCGTCCAGCAGACGGTTCAGCGCGCCGGCCAGAGCCTCGGCGTCCGCGGGCGGCACGGTGATCCCGGTCTCGCCGTCACGCGAGACGAAGGGAACGCCGCTGTCCAGCCGCGTGTTCACCACGGGCGTGCCGGCGGCCATCGCCTCCAGCTGCACCAGCCCGAACGCCTCGCTGCGGGCCACGGCGGGGAGCACGAACACGTCCGCCGCGTGGTACCAGGGAGTCAGGTCCGGCACTGAGCCCGGAAGATCGACACGGTCCGCCACGCCCATCTGCGCCGCCAGTCCCTGCAGCTGCAACTTCAGCGGCCCATCGCCAAGGATCACCAGCCCGCCATCCACGTCCGCCATCGAACGGACAAGGTAGTCAAACCCCTTGTAATACACCAGTCTACCCGCCCCCACAACCAGTCTGGGGCCATATTTCGCGCGGATGGCCGCCACCTGTTCCTCGTCCGCCGTCTGGAAGGCCTCCGCGCGGATGCCGAAGGGGACGATGCGCACCCGCTCCGCGTGCTTGCGCAGGACGGGAGAGCTGGCTGCGTAGTCGGGAGACGAGGCGAGGATGGCGTGCGCGCGGCGGAGAAAGTGGTGCAGCACGGGCGCGAACCCGGCGCCCATCACGCGCTGGCGGATGATGTCGCTGTGGTAGGTGACGACGAGCGGTCCGCGCCGCCCGCTGGCCAGGTACGACAGTACGCCGGTGGGATTGGGATGATGGAAGTGCACCACGTCCGCGTCCGCCTCGCGGATCGCCCGCGCCATCCCCGGATTGATGCTCGCCGACGCGAACGACGCAACCGTGCCGATGCGCGTAACGGGGATGCCGTCGACGGTCTCGCGGATCGTTTGCCGCCCGTCACTGGAGACCAGCACCTGCACGTCCACGTCCTTGCTGAGCTCGCGCGCCAGCGTCTCGACGTGGCTCTCCATCCCCCCATGGTGCGGCGGATAGAACTTCCCCACGTGCAGCACTCGCATCCGCCGCTGCATCATCGGCATCCTCCCGCGGAAATCCCTCCGATGATCTCCTGAGTCATTCCGCGATGGCGCGCACCATGTGGGATAAAAAGCCGTCGCGCGCCGCAACTTGTCATTTCGAAGGAGGCGCCGCACCGAGCCGTCTGCCACCCCGCAATTTGGCGCCGACTGAGAAATCTACTGTCGGAGGCTCGTAGCTGTTCGTCGAGTCGTGGATCCGCGGAGAGGCTTTTCCATCCAGGAAGGCGCCGCGCCGATCCTGCCCTGGCGATGGAACCCGGGCGCCGACCGAAGGACCTCGCCGACAAAACCGTGGGGCTGGACTCACGCCGCGAATCCGCCCCTGAGCCGGCCGAAAGGAGATCCTTCGGTCGCGCGCCGGCTGCGGTGCGGGCGGCGGTTTTCGCGCGGCGCTCCCTCAGGAAGTCAACGGTCCGATTCTCCTGACGAATCACGCCGCCTCCAGAACGTCGGCGTAGATCTTCGCGATGGACTGGGCGTACGTGGCGAGGGTGAAGCGCTCGGCCCGCCGTAGCGCTGCCGCGCGGGCCTCCGCCCTTTCTTCGGAGGATGCCAGGCGGTCGATGGCGTCGCCGATGGCCTCAGCCCAGCCGTCGGGATCGTCGCGGGTGACGTACTGGACGGCATCGCCCGCGACTTCGCGAAAGACGGTGAGGTCGCTGGCGACGGCGGTGGCGCCGCACGCCATCGCCTCCACCAGCGGCAGCCCGAATCCCTCGCGCTCGGAGGGGTAGACGACCAGCGCGGCGCGGCGATAGATGGCGGCCAGCGTCCTCCGATCCACGAACGGCACCTGGACGATGCGGTCCAGGATTTCGTGCTCCTGCGCGATCCGCCGCTGCTCCGGCTCCAGCGCGCCTCCCACGCGGATGAGACGCGCGCCCGGCACCACCGGCGCCACCTCCGCAAACGCCTTCAGCAGCAGCGGGATGCGCTTCCGCGCGACGGTGCTGCCCACGTGCAGCAGGTCCACGTGCCCCTCCGCCGGCCCCAGCAGCCGCGCCGCCTCCGCATCCGCCGCCGCATCGGGCTCGGCGGAGAAGTCGGGGTGCGCGGGGAGCGCGACGGTGGCCACGCGGTCCGGCGGCAGCACGCCGAACGACAGCAGCTCCGCGTGCACGGCGTCGCTGTCGCAGACGACGAACGCGGCGCGCTGCAGGCCGCTCAGCACGCGGCCGGACATCGCGCGGAACCACGCCGGGCGCGGATCGCGGGTGGGGTCCAGGAGCGAGCGGAAGGCGTCCAGGTCGTGGCAGGTGACCACGGTGCGCTCCGCGGGGAGCGCGTGGACCAGGTGGGCGTAGCTGTGGTCGGCCACGTGGTACAGGTCCATTCCGCGCGCGTGGCGCCGCAGCCAGCGCGGATACGCCACGTGCCGCGCCATCAGCCGGTCTGCGTTGCGTCCCGTCCGCCCGCGCAGCACCCGCCCGAACGTGCGCGGCATCCGCGGGCGCAGCGCCGCAGGCTGCCAGCCGTCCGCGTGCCGCCGCACTCCCTCGACCAGCAGCTCGGCGGCCAGGTCCATGCTGGGCCAGCCCTCCTCCGCGTAGTCGCACACCACGCCGACGGTCAGCGGGGGGAGCAGATGAACCATGCCTGGCTGTTGATGAGCCCGCCCAGCACGGGCACGGGCGAAAACCTGGTCTCGCGCAGATGGAAGTCGCGCCGCAGCCGCGTGGCCAGCCGGCGCCAGTTGAAGCCCTTGTGGCCGTGGTAGCGGTTGGGCGCGCCGTCGGGAAAGCGCGTCTCGTAGACGGGGCGCTCGATGGCGGTCTCCGGTCCCGCGAACACCATCTTCGCCAGCTCGCCGGCGGTGAATCGCTCGCGGTCCTGGTAGCCGCTCACGCCGCGCAGCCCGGCCAGCGCGCGCGCCGCCGTCTTTACCAGCAGCGCCGGCCCCGTCTCCACCGGCACGCTGACGATGACCACGCCGTCCGGCGCCACCAGCCGCCGCATCTGGCGGATCACCGCGTCCGCGGCCGGCTCGGTGCAGTGCTCCAGCACTTCCATGCACGTCACCACGCCGAACGATGCATCCGGCAGCGCCGCCACCTCGTCCGTGTGGATGAACCGCAGCCCCTCCAGCGCACCGAACCGCTCGCGCGCGCCTTCCACCAGCACCTGGTCGATCTCCGCGCCCACGGATTGGGGGAAGATGTCGTGCACCAGGGCCAGGAAGGTGCCGTCGCCGCAGCCATAGTCCAGCAGCGTGGCTCCCGCGAACGGCTGCACCACCCGCCGCGCCGTCGCGAAGCGCCGCCCGTGGCTCCACCCGATCAACCCCCGCCCGAACAGCTGCTTCCGCGCGTACTCGCCGGTTGCCAGGGACGATTGATACTTCTCTTGTGTCCGCACGTACCGGTACCAGTCAGTTCAGGAGCCTACAGATCCCGGCCAACCACTACGCCGTATTCCTGCTCCGGTTTGCGATTAAGCGCAGGAGAAATTTTCGCCCATCCTCGGTAAGGATGAACCGCGTCTGCTCGTTGTACGGCGATTCCTCGTGACGCGTAAGTAGTCCGAAATACCCAAACCGTACGTATGTATCAAATTCCGGGTCGTCCCAATTAAGGATCGGTCCACCCATGACGATCTTGCGAAGATCCCACAATCTTTCCAGAAGATTTATCGGGGGCTCGGGATCAGCGACGGCTGCAGTCCACGGGCTTTTGCTTGGAGCGTAGGAATCAACTGCCACACTTTCATTCGCGAGCAGCAGTTCCAGCTCGTCGTATCCAAGACCATTGTACGTCACCGACATCGTCGCGTGTGCCAGTTGCCTCCGAAGTTCACCATTTTCCTTGGTGACACGAGCAAGCTCCTCGGCGATCAACCCCGCGCTGACAGCTTGATCGCCAGGGATCCAGCCTATCAGATCACTACGGCGATTGAATTCGCTCATCTTCTCATGAATCGCAAGCTTGATATCGCGCAGATCGCTCCAGAAGCGAATCACTTTGGATAGAACGATTTTTCTAAAATCACGCAATTTCTCCGGATTATCAATTTCGATTGCACTCTTTCCTGCTTTCCGGACGCGCTTATCCAGAGCCGCTTCATCAAGGACCACTGCAAACAAAGGCTTGCCCTGCTCGGTCGCATACTCATACTCCAGATGGATGTAGCTCTTCTTCGTCCGAGGCTCGATACTACCATATCGCCCGCCAAGAATCAGCAGGAACACGTCAGATTCGTCGATCCATCGACGGATCACATCCATCTGGGACTGATCACCCGCCGTAAATAGCTCCATGCCTGCCGGGATGTGCCCCGCGCTCAGAATCGCCTCCACAGCCGCCTGTCTCTCGTCCCTTAGATCCGTGTATGTAGACGAGACGAATACCTGAAGTTTTTTCGTCGATAGCATGGTGGAGTACTCAAGGTGTGAGCAAACTATTGAAGAAGTCCAAATGCTGCCGCGCGACGACA
>DASTVC010000115.1:0-2303 GCA_035759295.1 Longimicrobium sp.
GCCGCATCCGCACGCTCTCGGACGCGTCGCTGGAGCGCGCACGCCGCAGCGCCGGCGCGGCGGGGGAGCAGCGGAGCGCCATGGAGTCGCTGGCGGCCACCAGCCACCGCGCCGCGGCGGCCGCGGCCACGCTGGACGCGCTGGCGGGGCGCTTCCGGGCGCAGGGATCGGCGGTGGAGATGGAAGAAACGGCGCCGGGGGCGGACGTCCCGGCGCGTGGCAGGGAGCCGCTGGCGCACCCCGGCCGGCTGGCCGGCGCGCAGGCGTGAAACGAAGGAAAGGAGGGCGAGCATGATGCCCGGACCACAGGGCGCATCCGGCGGCGAGAACGGCCGGTCCATCGTGGCGGTGCGCGAGCGGATGGAGGCGCTGGGGCAGGTCTCCGCCGAGCTGCTGCACGACCTTGCCGACGCGGCGTACTCGCTGGAGCAGCGCGCGCTGCTGGCGGCGGAGGACGCGCGCCGCGGCCGCTCGCCGCTCCCGGAGCTGCAGCGCACGGTGGAGGCGGGAACGGAGATGCGGATGATGCTGCGCGACGTGATGGACGTGCTGCGCGGCTCGGCGCTGAGCCCGGAAGTGACGTACGAGCCACGCGACACGGTGGAGCGCGCCGTCCGCCGCTTTCTGCCCAGCAGCGGCCCGCAGGTGGAGGTGCGCCTGGTGTGCGACCTGCCGCCGGGAACGCGGGTGCCCGGGCGCGAGAGCTTTCTGGCCCGGCTGACGGCCAACCTGCTGGCTGGCGCCGCCCGCCGCGCCCGCACCCGCGTGCTGCTGGAGCTGCGTACGGAAGAGGACGTGGACGGCCGCGGCTTCGTGGTGCTGGGAGTGGAGGACGACGGCCGCGCGCCGGGCGAGGCGGGCCCTCCCGCGCGCCGCGTGGCGGGCGAGGACGAGTGGCGGCCGGGGGTGGTGGCCTGGCTGGTGTCGCAGATGGGCGGCGAGGTGCGGCAGCGGCTGGTGTGCGTGCTGGGCGGCTCCGGGATCGAGATCCGGCTTCCGGCGAATGTCACCTGAGGAGCGCTACAGCCCTCCCGGCCAAGATTTTTCTTGACATTCCCCTGAAGGCGCCTTATCTAGGGCGCCAAGATCGGCAACATCCTCCGCACGTGGCCCCCGCGAGCCCAGCCGCGCGAAAGAGCAGCCCTTTCCCCGCGTACTCCCGGTTCCCGCAGGATCAGCACGACCCCACTACGGAGAGGCCCCGGACACCCAGGCGCACACGTGCGTCCGGCCGCCGGGATTGCCGCAGAACACTGCGCCCGCCATGGGCGCATTGCCCGCGCGCCGGACGGTCCGGCGCGGGGAACCCCACGGCGCGGCTCCGTCCGCGCCGGGCACACATGCTCACCGCAGCAGCAGGAGTAGGAGATGTCCCGTTCGACCGGGAAGGTTAAGTGGTTCAATGACGCCAAGGGCTTCGGCTTCATCGAACGCGAGGGTGGCAGGGACCTGTTCGTCCACTTCTCGGCCATCAAGGCCGAGGGCTTCAAGTCGCTCACCGAGGGCGAGATGGTGGAGTTTGACATCGTGGACGGTCCGAAGGGTCCGGCCGCCGAGAACGTGATGCGCGTCGGCTCCTGATGCTGTCGTGAGCAAGGGCCGCCGCGCGGGTGACCGGCGGCGGCTCCTTGTGAGCGAGTGGAGAACCATGGGCGCCGGCTCCTTTCGGGGAGCCGGCGTTTGTGCGTTTGGAGAATGGCGGGCGATTCGATTCGCGAAGGGCTCCGTGCCGTCCGCCCGAGTGACCGGATCGCGCGCAGGCGGGTACTGGAGCGCAGGAGAGCGATCCGCATCCACCGAAGCGAGGCAACGATGGCAGAACCGATCAACCTGTCCGACGGCGAGCGCACCAGGCTGGAACAGCGGCGCGACCACCTGATGACGCTGCTGAAGGACGGCGACGGCGAGCCCCTTGACGCGGAAGACCGCGCCGACCTGACGCAGGAGTGGAACAAGATCGACCAGCTTCTGCAGCGCCGCTGACCGCCATGGCCGCCAGAAGATGCGGGGAGCACCCCAGCCGGTGCTCCCCGCGTTCGTTGTACGGCGTCCGTCAACGCCCGATGATTTCCTGAGGAAGGCGCCGCACTGCCGCCGGCCGGATCGCTGAAGCCAGGGCGCCGACCGAAGGATCTCGCCGGCCGCACCGTGGGGCTGGATTTATACCGCGTTTCGTAGGATAGTTCTGGAAAATCGGCCACCGTCGCGAGGGGCGGCGTAGGGCAGACTCCATCGCGCTCCGGACAGAGATCCTTCGGTCGGCGCACGGGCTGGTACGCGATTCCGCGGGTGTCGAGCGGGCG
>DASTVC010000116.1:0-3262 GCA_035759295.1 Longimicrobium sp.
GTGATGCTGGGGGCGTACGAGCACCAGGAGCTTCCCTTCGAGAAGCTGGTGGCCGAGCTGCAGCCGGAGCGCAGCCTGAGCCACACGCCGCTCTTCCAGGTGTCGTTCTCGCTGGACGACGTGGAGGAATTGGGAGGTGGCGCGGCGGAGTCGAGCGCAGAGTCGACCAGCGAGTCGAGCACCGAGGAGGCCGAGCCGGATTTCGTCTTCGCCAAGTTCGACCTGACGCTGGCCCTCATGGCGACGCGGCGAGGTCTGCTCGGCGGACTGAACTACAGCACCGATCTGTTCGAGAGCGGCACGGTCGAGCGGATGCTCGGCCATCTGTCACGGGTGCTGGAGCAGGTCGCCGCCGACGCGGACGTGCGGCTTTCCGAGCTGGAGCTGCTCGGCGAGGCGGAGCGCGAGCAGGTGCTGGAGGCGTGGAACCGGACCGAAGCGGAGTATCCGGCGGACCGGTGCATCCACCAGATGTTCGAAGCGCAGGCGGAGCGCACGCCGGGGGCGGTGGCCGTGCGCTTCGAGGAAGCGTCGCTCACCTACGCCGAGCTGAACGCGCGCGCCAACCGGCTCGCCCACCACCTGCGGCGGCACGGGGTCGGTCCGGAGGTGCGGGTGGGGCTCTGCCTGGAGCGCAGCCTGGAGATGGTGGTCGGCATCCTGGCGGTGCTCAAGGCGGGCGGCGCCTACGTCCCGCTCGACCCCGCGTATCCCGCGGACCGCCTGGCCTTTACCCTCTCCGACGCCGGCGTCCCCGTGGTGCTGATCCGCGAGTCGGTACGCGCTGCGCTGCCCGCGGTGGATGGGGTGGAGATCATCAGCCTGGACGCCGTCTCCGGCCAGCTCGCGGCGGAGAGCGCCGAGAACCCGGAGAGCGGCGCCACGGCCGAAACCCTGGCGTACGTCATCTATACCTCCGGCTCCACCGGCACGCCCAAGGGAGCGCTGATCGAGCACCGCAACGTTGCCCGCCTGTTCAGCGCCACGGATGCGTGGTTCGGCTTCGGCCCGAGCGACGTGTGGACCCTCTTCCACTCCTACGCCTTCGACTTCTCCGTCTGGGAGCTGTGGGGCGCGCTCCTCTACGGCGGGTGCGTCGTCGTCGTCCCGTTCGACGTGAGCCGCGACCCGGAAGCCTTCCACGCGCTGGTGCAGCGCGAGGGGGTCACCGTGCTGAGCCAGACGCCCTCGGCGTTCCGGCAGTTCATCCGCGTCGATGGCGAGCGGGGCGGTGAGCTGGCGCTGCGCAACGTGATCTTTGGCGGCGAGGCGCTGGAGCCCGCCTCCCTGCGCGAGTGGGTGGAGCGCCGAGGTGCCGACACGCCGCGGCTGGTGAACATGTACGGGATCACCGAGACCACCGTGCACGTGACGTATCGCCCGTTGTCGGAGGCGGACGTCTTCGGTGGATCGGGGAGCCCCATCGGGCGGGCGATCCCCGACCTGAAGTTGTACGTGCTGGACCCGGCTCGGCGGCCGGTGCCGATCGGGGTGCCGGGCGAGCTGTACGTGGGCGGCGCGGGGGTGGCGCGCGGCTACCTGAACCGCCCGGAGCTCACGGCGCAGCGGTTCATCGACAACCCGTTCGGCGCCGCGACGCTGTACCGCACCGGCGACCGGGTGCGGTGGATGGCGGACGGGACGCTGGAGTACCTGGGCCGCCTGGACGAGCAGGTGAAGATCCGCGGCTTCCGCATCGAGCTGGGCGAGATCGAGGCCGCGCTGCGCCAGGCGCCCGGCGTAAGGGACTGCACCGTCGTCGTGCGCGAGGATACGGCCGGCGACCGGCGGCTGGTGGCGTACATCGTGGGTGAGGCGGAGGCCGAGGCGCTGCGCGACCGCCTGCGCCAGGGCCTGCCGGAGTACATGGTACCGGCTGCGTTCGTGGCGCTGGAGCGGCTTCCGCTGACCGCGAACGGCAAGCTGGATCGCAAGGCGCTGCCGGCGCCGGAGGGGGACGCGTACGCGCGGCGGAGCTACGAGGCACCGCTGGGAGAGGTGGAAGCAGCGCTGGCGGAGATCTGGGCGGAGGTGCTGGGCGTGGCGCGAGTGGGGCGGTGGGACCACTTCTTCGAGCTGGGCGGCCACTCGCTCCTGGCGATCAAGCTGATCGGGCGGATGCGCGGCGCGGGGCTGCACACGGACGTGCGGGCCCTGTTCACCACGCCGGTGCTGGCCGAGCTGGCACTGTCCGTGGGCGGAGCGTCTACGGAGGTGGAAATCCCCGCGAACAGGATCCCCGAGGGATGCGGGTCCATCACGCCGGAGATGCTGCCGCTGGTGGAACTGGGCCAGGAGGAGATCGACCAGGTCGTGGCGGGGGTGCCTGGCGGAGCCGCGAACGTGCAGGACATCTACCCGCTGGCTCCGCTGCAGGAGGGGTTCCTCTTCCACTACCTGCTGTCGCAGGAGGGAGACCCGTACCTGGTGTCGAGCATGATGGAGTTCGACACCCGCGCGCGCCTGGATCAGTACCTGGCGGCCCTGCAGGCGGTGATCGGCCGCCACGACATCCTGCGCACGGCGGTGGCCTGGGAAGGGCTGCGCGAGCCGGTACAGGTTGTCTGGCGGCACGCGCCGTTGACGGTGGACGAGGTGGAGCTGGATGGGGAGGGCGGGGCGCCCGAGCAGCTGTGGGGGCGCTACGACCCCCGGCGGTACCGGATGGACCTGACGCGGGCGCCGCTGCTGCGGGTGGGCATCGCCGAGGACCGCGCGCGTGGCCGGTGGCTGCTGCTGATGCTCAAGCATCACATGACGGGCGACCACGAGTCGATGGAGGTGCTGCAGGAGGAGATCTCCGCGCACCTGCTGGGCCGGGAGTCGGAGCTGCCGGCGCCGCTGCCCTTCCGCAACTACGTGGCGCAGGCGCGCCTGGGGGTGAGCCGCGAGGAGCACGAGCGGTTCTTCAGTGCGATGCTGGGCGACATCGATGAGCCGACGGCGCCGTACGGGCTGCTGGACGTGTGGGGAGACGGACTCGGGATCGGGGAAGCGTGGCTTCCGGTGGCGGGCGACCTGGGCGCGCGGCTGCGCCGCCGGGCGCGGACGCTGGGGGTGAGCGCGGCCAGCCTGTTCCACCTGGCCTGGGCGCAGGTGCTGGCGCGGGTGAGCGGCCGGCAGGACGTGGTCTTCGGGACGCTGCTCTTTGGCCGCATGCAGGGCGGCGAGGGCACGGAGCGGGTGATGGGTCCGTTCATCAACACGCTGCCGGTGCGGATCGGGGTGGGTGAGGAAGGGACGGAGGCGGCGGTGCGGCGCA
>DASTVC010000117.1:0-11582 GCA_035759295.1 Longimicrobium sp.
GGCTTGCCACCCGCCAGCGCCTCACCCACGTCCTGCACGTCGCGGAGGACGGCGGAGAGATCGACCGTCCCCACCGTCTCCGCGTGCGCCGTGTCGCCGCGGGCCAGGACGAGCAGGTCCTCGACCAGGTGGAGCATCGACCCCGTCTCGTCCAGCACCTCCTCCAGGGTGCCGCGCAGCTCCTCCGCCGAGCGGTCGCGGGCCAGCGCCACCTCCGCCGTCCCCCGGATGGCCGTCAGCGGGGTGCGCAGCTCGTGGCTGGCGTCCGCCGTAAAGCTGCGGAGGGTGACGACCGCGCGCTCCAGCCGCTCCAGCATCCCGTTGTAGGCCAGCGCCAGCTCGCGCAGCTCCGCCGGCCGCTCCGGCTCGTCCACCCGCCGCGACAGGCCGCCGATCCCGATCTCCCGCGAGGCCGTCACCAGCCGGTTGAGGGGCTGAAGGATGCGGTCCGCCATCGACCGCCCCGCCACCGCCGCCAGCAGCGCCGTAACCGGGATCAGCATCAGCGCGATGAAGGCGAAGGAGCGCAGGGCGTGTCCCTCCACGTCGCCCGTGCGCGCCACGACGATGTTCAGCTCGTCGCCCGTCGCGAGTCGCGTGCGGCGGCGCAGCACCTCCACCGCGCCCTCGGACGGCGGAAGCAGCTCCTCGCTCACCGCCACGCGGGGAATGCCGGGGGGGATCATGATGCGCTCGGCCGCCGCCGCCGTCTGCCGCAGCGACTGGGTGCCGGCGTTGGCCAGCGAGCGGCGCAGGATGGCGTAGGTGGCGCCCGCGAACAGCAGGAGCGCCACCAGCAGGATCGCCGAATAGCCCAGCACGATCTCGCGCCGCAGGCTGGGCCGGCGAAAGCTCATTCCGCCGGCTCCGCCGCCGCCTGCGCCGGGTCCGCGGCCGTTTCGGCCTGCTCCGCCGCCGGCTTTACCGCGTATCCCACGCCGCGCACCGTCTGGATCAGGCCGCGCTCGCGGTCGTCCAGCTTGGTGCGCAGGGAGTTGATGCACACGTCCACGATGTTGGTTCCCGGGTCGAATCGTATTCCCCACACGTGCTCCATGATGGCGGCGCGCGACAGGGGGCGCCCCGCGTTGCGCAGCAGGTACTCCAGCAGCGCGTATTCGCGCGGGGTGAGCTCCACCGCCTGCCCGCCGCGCCGTACGTCGCGGGTGGCGGGGTCCATCTCCACGTCCCCCGCCTTGAGCGTCGCCGCCGCGCCGGGGCTGCCCAGTCGGCGGAGGAGGGCCCGCAGCCGCGCCGTGAGCTCCGAGAACTCGAACGGCTTGGTGAGATAGTCGTCCGCGCCCGCGTCCAGCCCGGCGACCTTGTCCTCCGTGCGGTCGCGCGCGGTCAGCAGCAGGATGGGAAGGCGGATTTCGCGGTCGCGCAGGTCGCGGACGAGCTCCACGCCGCTGCGGCCGGGAATCATCACGTCCACCACCGCCGCGTCGAACCCCTGCGTGGTCGCCTTGTCGAACGCGGTGTCTCCGTCCGCCGCGACTTCCACCACGTATCCCTCCTCCCGCAGCCCCTTCTGCAGGAATCCCGCGATCCTGGGATTGTCTTCTACGATCAGAATGCGCATCGGTGCCCTGGATTAAGAGGGGTTAAGGGGCGGCTAATCGTCCGCTAATCCCTTGCCGGAACGGGCCTTGAGCCCGCTGTGTACCCATCCCCGGCAAGAGCATGGGTGCAACCTTGAGAGAGGGATAAGTGACGATGAACGGAACGCTTCGCAAGCTCGCCCTTCCTGGCGTGCTCGTCGCGGGCACCGCGGCGGGGATGACGCTGGCCGACGTGGCCCGCGATCCGCTCCCCGACCTGGGCGCCCAGTCCACCGCGCCGGCCGCGGCCGTGGCCAGCGCCAACAACCTGTCCGGCGCCTTTCGCGCGGCCAGCAGCGCCGCCATGCCCGGCGTGGTCCACGTGCAGGTAACGCAGTCCACCCGCAGCGTCTCCTCGCAGGTTCCGCCCGAGCTTCGCGGCACCCCGTGGGAAGACATGTTCCGCGGCCAGGGCGGCGGCGCGCCCCGCGAGGGGAGCGGCTCCGGCTTCGTCATCAGCCCCGACGGCTACATCCTCACCAACAACCACGTGGTGGAAGGGGCCGACCGGGTGAACGTCATCCTGGCCGACAAGCGCGAGTTCGAGGCCCGCGTGGTCGGCCGCGATGCCAACACCGACATCGCCGTGGTCAAGGTCGACGCCCGCAACCTGCCGACGGTCCGCCTGGGCGACGCCGACGCGCTGGAGGTGGGCGACTGGGTGCTGGCCCTGGGCTACCCGCTGGATCTCGGCCAGACGACGACGGCCGGCATCGTGAGCGCCAAGGGACGGTCGATCGGCATCATGGGCCGCAGCGGCGCCGAGGCCCCGCTGGAGCACTTCATCCAGACGGACGCCGCCATCAACCCCGGCAACAGCGGCGGACCGCTGGTAGACCTGCAGGGGCGCGTGGTCGGCATCAACAGCGCCATCGCGTCGCCCACGGGCTTCTACTCCGGCTACGGCTTCGCGGTGCCCATCAACCTGGCCCGCCGCGTGGCCGAGGACCTGATGCGCGACGGCCGCGTGCACCGCCCCATGATCGGCGTGGAGATCCGCGACGCGACGTCCGCCGACGCCGAGGTGTTCCGCCTGCCTTCGCCGGACGGCGCGGTGGTGGCCGCCGAGCCGCGCGGGCCGGCCGCGGGCGCCGGGCTGCGCCTGGGCGACGTGATCGTGGCGGTGGACGGGCAGGCCGTGCGCAGCAGCGGAGACCTGATGGAGATGGTGATGCGCAAGCACCCCGGCGACCGGGTGGCGCTGGACATCATCCGCTACGGCGACCGCAGCCGGGTGGAGCTGCGCCTGGAAGAGTACCAGGCCGACGCCCGCCGCGCCTCCGCCGACCGCCGCGGCGCGGCCGGTGAGCCGCGCGTGGAGGAGTCCGAGGCCGCCGAGCCCGGCAAGCTGGGCTTCCGCGCGGAGACGGTGACGCCGGAGATCGCGCAGGAGCTGGGGATGGACCGCGCCGAGGGCGTGGTGGTCTCCGCGGTGGACATGGGCGGCCCCGCGGCGGACGCGCTGCGCCGCGGAATGGTGGTGCGCCGCGTGAACGGCCGCCCCGTCCGCTCGCTGGACGAGCTGCGCCAGGCGGCGGACGCGGTTCGCCCCGGCCAGGCGGTGTCGGTGCAGGTGCGGTTGCCGGACGGGCGGGAGACGATCGTGAACTACCGCGCGCGGAGCTGACGGGAGGGGCTTCGCACGCGGGCCGCGCGGGGAGTGGGGGACTCGCCGTCGCGGTGGAGGCCGCCCGTGGGCTCGGGGGATCCCACGGGCGGTGGGGTGGTGGGGTTGAGGATAAAAACAATCTGGGGAGATTGGAGAAAAGGCCGACCCGCGTCGCAGCGGGCGGCCTTTCTCCGTTGTCGGACGTCCGAATCTCCTGTTACCGGTGCGGTGTCCGCACCAGGACGGCAGTGATTCAGCCCGGGCGCATGCGGTAGACCTGCACCACGTGCGCGTCGTTGGCCGTGCGCGTGACGCCGTACAGGCGGTCGCCGCTGACGTGAAGCAGGTCGAACCCCGTGGGCAGCGACAGCCGCATCGTTACACTCCCCGCGCGGTCGAACACCGTCCAGACGTGGGCGATGCCGCGGCCGGCGGTGTTGCGGATCCACAGCGACCCGTCGGACGCGAAGAGGGCCTGCGTGGCGATGGAGACGCGCGGCGGCGGCTCCACGACCAGCCCCCGGGGCAGCTCCGCGAACTGCGCGTACAGCTGCCGCTCCATCCGCCGGACGTCGTCAGAGGTGACCGCGCGGCTGCGGGAGTCCAGCTGGCGGGTACGCAGGCGCGTCAGGCCCTGCCGCTCCGCGCGGTACCAGGTCACCTGTCCGCTGTAGCCGTCGGCGACCGCCAGGATGCTGTCACCCAGCACCGCGTGCGCGCCGCCCCGCCCCGCGTGCGTGTCGAACGTGCCGAACGGCGCCTGCGCGTCGCGCGGGTGAAAGAGGGCGGAGCCTGCGTGCGGGCGCAGCAGGGTATCCACCGCCCCTCCGGCGCCCGCGACGATCACCGCGGCGTAGGGCGATCCCGTCCGTCCGGAGCCGCGCGCGCTCACGCCCATCACCGAGGGGGTGACCCCCACCACCTGGCCGTTGCGCAGCGTCACCACGCGCAGAAGCGGCAACCCGTTGGGCGTTGGATCGCGCTGGGTGCGCAGGTGCCGGCCGTCCAGCGAAAAGTAGGTCATCCGCTGCTGTCCCAGGTCCGACACGGCCACCTGCGTGTCCACCCGCAGCGACACGGGGAGGTTGAACTCACCCGGCCCGGCGCCCTCGCGGCCGAACCGCCGCACCGGGGCGCCGGTGGAGCTGAACACGCGCACCGACTTGTCCCCCGCGTCCAGCACGTACACCTCGCCCCCGGCGCCCGCGGCGATGTCGGCCACGTCGGCGAACGCGGTCTCGCGGCCGGCGTGGTCGCCGCCCAGCGTCAGGACGCGTTCCAGCCGCATGGAGGGGAGGGGCGGGGGGGCCGCGGGGCGGGCGCCTCCCAGGTGCGCGGCGGCCCGGGCGGGGGCCTGGGCGTGGCCCGCGTGCGCGGCGAGCAGGAGGAGGAAAGGCAGGGAGGTGGCGCGGAGGCATGCGGATGCTACGCGCCTGGTAGGCGGGTCGTCGGTCATGCGTCGGTCCTCACGTCGGGGCCCGAAAGCCCGTGGGTGCAGCCGGGGGCGCTACGGCCGTCCGGCAGGAGCGGAGGAGGCGGGAACGTGGGCCGGGAGAAGCGGCGGGAAGCCGGCCACGTTCCCTCCGTTCAGATCTGGATCGCCAGGCCCTCGTGGGCCCGGCCACCGCCGGCAAGGTGCCGCACGATGAACCCGTTGCATGCCTGCTTTTCGACGTCGTCCTCCGTTACCTGCGCGCCGCCGCGTGCCAGGTACGTGCCCGCCGGCGACACCTCCAGCGGCGTCATGGTGATGCCGGCGTGGCAGTCCAGCGTGTGCTGGCACCACTGCCGTCCGCCCTCCGTGTAGATCTCGCACGAACTGCCCTGCATTCCCACCGTGCACCACTGCGCGCTGGTGCACTGGAAGCACGCGTCCGCCCGCGTCGCCGTCCCCATCGCCAGCAGGGCCAGCGCGGCCGTTCCGGCCAGCATGATTCGCTTCGTCATGAATGTCTCCTTTGCTTCATGGTTGCCAGGACCATCCAAGAAGTACGACTTCCCGCCTTCCTTCTCCCTCGGTGACGGCGACCATCGACCGCCCGGCGCGCGTGTGGACGAAGCCGATGGGCCGTTCGATGGTGCGGGCGCGCAGCAGCCGGGGCCGCGGCGCCGCCTGGTACACGGTCAACTCACGCCGATCGGACCGCAGGTCGGCGACCACGTGCAGCAGCCGCCCGCAGTCCAGCGGCACCAGCGCCTGGGTGAACCGCGCGTCCGCTCCGCGCCGCCGCCGCGCGGGCGGCTGCGCGCTCCCGGTCACGGCCAGCGTGGAGTCCAGGAACGCCACGCGGTGCGGCGCCCGCGTCCCGGCCGCAGCCACCCGCCCGTCCCCGGCCGGCGCCAGGTGCACCGGCGCGTCCATCGGCCGGCGGCGCCACTCCCCGGGGCGCGCCCGCGACACCGCGTACACGGCACCCGCTCCCCCGGCCAGGCCGCCGACCCCCACCCACAGCGTACGCCCGTCCCCCGCCAGGCTGACGATGCGGCCGGCGCGCAGGGGGACGTCCATCAGCCGGTCCACCCGTCCGCGCCCGGTGTCGATCCGGTAGACCGCCGTCAGCCCCGCAGCCAGCAGCTCGTCATCCTGCGGCGACAGCACCGGCAGCGGCTCCGGCGCCGCGATCCACCGGGTCGATGCGCCATCGGCGGCGCGGACCGACACGCCGGACGAGCCGCGCTCCGCCATCACCAGCGAGCCGTCCGCGAGCAGCGCCAGCCCCGCCGGCGCCGCCGACGGTGGCAGCGGGACGGACGCCCGCTCGGTGAGCGCCAGCGCCGCGCCGTCGCCGCAGTCCGCCGTAGATCCACGGGCGGAATGCACATCCGAGGCAGCCTCGGACGGGCGGCACGCGACGCACGGAAGGAGCAGGAGCACGAGCAGGGAAAACGGTCGCATGTGAGGCTCTCCAAGGGAGAACGCCCGAATGCGTGAGGGCAGGGTAGTCGCACCGCTCCAAAGGCGCAAGTAAAAATATGTCGCCATGAGAACCGAATTAACGCCACCGGATGAACAAACAGGAGCGATCCTGGTCGCCGGCCTCGACTTGGACAAACCTCCGCCGGCGTCGCAATGGTCGGACGCGCGTGTGGAAATTCCCCGACGGCTGGCATCCGGGGCGTGCGTTCGCAATCTTTAGGGGCGCACCCTGTTCGCCAATCCATCCCGCAGACAATGCCGCGATCCATCCTGATCATCGACGACGACCCGGGGGTGCTGGGCGTCCTGACCAAGTTCTTTCAGCGCAAGGGCTGGGAAGTCTCCAGCGCCGGAAGCGGCGAGGACGGCGTGCGCCTGTACGAGGCGCAGCGGCCCGACGTGGTGCTGCTGGACCTGGACCTCCCCGGCCTTTCTGGCCGCGACATCCTCGACATCCTGGTCTCCCGCGGCGCCGCGGTGGTGATGCTGACGGGCCACGCCGAGGTGGAGGTCGCCGTCGACGCCATGCAGTCCGGCGCGGAAACCTTTCTCACCAAGCCCGTGAACTTCACCCACCTGGAGGCGGTGGTGGAGCGCGCGGCGGAAAAGGTGGAATTGCGCCGCACCAACGAGCTGCTGGCGCGGTCCATGGCGGAGCGCACCGAGAGCACCGGCCTGGGCGCATCGCCCATGATGCGCGACCTGGCGCGGCAGGTGGACCTGCTGGCGGGCTCGGGCGATACCACCGCGCTGCTGCTGGGGGAGAGCGGCACGGGCAAGAGCTTCATCGCGCAGATGATCCACGCCCGCAGCCCGCGCGCGCGCAGCCCGTTCGTGGAGATCAACTGCGCCGGGCTGCAGGCCACCTTCCTCGACAGCGAACTCTTCGGACACGAGCGCGGCGCCTTCACCGACGCCAAGGAGATGAAGCGCGGGCTGTTCGAGGTGGCGGACCGGGGGACGCTGTTCCTGGACGAGATCGGCGACCTTGCGCCGGAGCTGCAGCCCAAGCTGCTCAAGGTGCTGGAGACGCGCAGCTTCCGGCGCCTGGGCGGCACGCGCGAGCTGCAGGTGGACGTGCGCCTGATCGCCGCCACCAACCGCGACCTTGACGCGGAAGTGCGCGCCGGCCGCTTTCGCGAGGACCTGTTCTACCGCCTTTCCGTCTTTCCCCTCGTCGTTCCGCCGCTGCGCGAGCGCTCGCGCGAGGACGTGCTGGAGCTGGCGCACCGCTTTCTGCGCGAGCTGGGAAAGCGGCACCGCAACTCGCCCACGGAGCTTTCGCCCAAGGCGCTGGAGGTGCTGGGGGGATACGCGTGGCCGGGGAACGTGCGCGAGCTGCGCAACGTGCTGGAGCGGGCGCTGGTGCTGGCCGCCGGCGCCCAGCGCCTGGAGCCGGAGCACCTGCCCGCCGGCCTCAAGGCCCCCGGCGCGCCGCGCGCCGGCCGCGAGGAGCCGTCCATCCTCTCCCTGGAAGAGGTGGAGCGGCGCCACATCGAGCGCACCCTCTTTCTCCTCGCCGGCAACCGCACCGCCGCGGCGGACAAGCTGGGCATCTCGCGCAGCACGCTGCACACGAAGATCACGCAGTACGGGCTGGAGGCGGTGGGGCGGGGGTAGGGTGAACGGGTGAACGGGTGAACGGGTGAACGGGTGAACGGGTGAACGGGTGAACGGGTGAACGGGTGAACGGGTGAACGGGTGACCGCGGCCCCGGCGGAGATGAGCGGGTAAACCCGCTGCTGGGAAAGCGACAAGCCCCGACCGGCGACGCTCACGCGTCACCGGACGGGGCTTCACCTGCCCGCGTGGGCAGGTGCCTGACTTCGTCGCCGTTTGCGGTTGAAGCCCGGTCTGGCGAGCCTTTGGCGAGCCGGACCGGGCTTGTCGCCGTTCCAGCAGCGGATTCATCCGCTCATCGGAACGAGGCTTATCATCAACCCACCCTCACCGTCCGCACTCACGCACCTTCGTACCCTCGTACCTCCGTTCCTTACTTCGGTAGAATCCGCATCAGCGTCGCGACGGCCTGCGGGTGGAAGCGCGTGCCGGCGCCGGCGCGCAGGAAGGGCTCCCAGTAGGCGCGGGGGAGCGCCTGGCGGTAGGAGCGCTCCGACGTCATCGCGTCCCACGCATCCACCACCCGCAGGATCCCTGTCAGCAGGAACTCGGGGGAGATGGGGGCGATCTCACCGGCCAGGTCGCCGTGGTCCGTCATCTGGTGCTCGATCAGCGGCGCCAGGCGCTTGAGGCTGGGGATGCCGCGCACGATCTCCGCGCCCACCTTCGTATGACTGCGGATGCGCTCCAGCTCTTCCGGGGCCAGCGGCGACGTCTTCTGCAGCAGGTCCAGCGGCACCGCCATCTTGCCGATCTCGTGCAGCTGCGCGGCCTGAACCAGCATCTCGGTGTGCTCGTCGCTCAGCTGCATGGCCACCGCCATGGCGCGGCAGGTGTCCGCCACCCGCTCGCAGTGGCCGTGCATGAAGTGGTCGCGCGCCGCAATGGTCATCGCCAGCGCCCGCACCATCTCGGCGCGCGCGTCCGTCACCTCGCGCCGCAGCCGGTCCATCGACCGCCACACGTCCGCGCGCAGGCTGCGGAACTCCGCCTCCATGCGCTGCAGCGCCTCGTCCAGCGTGCGCTTTACGTCGTCGGTGCGAAAGGGGCGGGGGAGGACGGCGAACCGCTCCTGCGCCGCTTCGGGGCGCCGGTCCACGGGGGCGCCGGGCTCGGTGACCACCATGTGCGCGCCGGCACGGTTAAGCTCGCGAAAGCGGCGCACGTAGCCGATCCCCTCCAGCGACCGGTCGCTTCCCATGTCGCTGATCACCACGTCGGGCACCATGCCGTCGGCCAGCAGCTTCATGGCCTCGCGGCCGTCGGGAACCACGGCGGCCATGTGCTGGCCGGCGCGGATGATGGGCTCCAGCTCGGCGACCACGTCGTTCCGGTCGCTTACGATGAGGATGCGTCCGCTCAACATCATTTTCGGCTGCTCTGGCTGATGGTTTCGGTTCGGCGGCGTTAGACCAGCGTTCCGGCCCACGCGGCGGCCAGGCAGGTCGCCATGGCGGCGAAGGCCTGGATCACGGGGCGGATGCGGGCGGCGGCGGCGTGCGTGCTGGCGAAGGCGTGGCGGCTCATGTTCGGCTCTCGTCGGAACGGTCGATTGTCGGTCGATGCGGATGCGGAATCGCTGCTTGATACGGTCGATCAGCGGACGCGGACGATCATCCACCGTGCGTCCGGGGTGCTGCTGGCGGCGCTGAGGGTGCTCTCGGCGCGGGCGCCCTTTACGCGGACGTAGAAGCTGCCCCCGGCCACCTGCGAGACCGCCGCGCTCCCGCCGGCACCGGCGCGTACCTCGGCGGCGGGCTTCCAGCCGTAGCGGTCGTCCGCGCTGGCCACGTCGTAGTAGGTGGGGTTGGCCAGGGCGGCGTTGGGCGTGCGGTCGTCCGCGGCCTGCGAAGCGGTCCACAGCAGCACGGCGGCGGCGGGGTCCCAGGCGGCGCCCAGGCGCGCGCGCATCCGCTCCACCAGCCCGGCGTATGCACCGCCGTCGCCGTCGGCGCCGTGCCACCCCTCCACCGCCCCACGCGAGACCTCGGCCATCGCCGCCTCGGGCGACATCCCCGCCGCCATCAGCCGCCCCTGCAGGTCGCGCAGCAGGCTGCTGGCGTCGTAGTAGCCCCAGGTAAGGCGGCCGCGGGCGTCGGACGGCTCCAGCGCGTAGATCACGCTCTCCTTCGACGGCTCCAGGTGGTCGGACCACTTCCAGTTGGAGCCCAGGCCGACGCCCAGAAAGCGGCGCAGCAGGTCCATCGCCACGAAGTCGGCGCCGCCCTCGATGCTCCACGCGGGCGCCTGCGCCGCCGCGTCGCCGCCGGCGTGGGTCTCGTGCAGCCACGCGGCCTGCCAGGCGTGCGTCAGCTCGTGGCCCAGCACCTTAAGGCGGTAGCTGGCGTGGTCGTACATCGCGAAGCCGTCGCCCTTGCCCGGCCGCAGGTTCAGGTTCAGCCAGACGAAGCTGTACGCGCCCGTCGCATCCTCGCGCGTCCAGGTCGCGCCGGCGCCCTTGGCCGGATCGTAGGCCGTCGCCAGCACCAGCAGCTGGCCCGAGCCGGCGCTGGTGGAGGGCGTGGACGCGGAGAAGGTGGACTGGAGGAGCGGCACGCCGCGCTGCGCCAGGAACTGCAGCGCCTCGGTGGCCTGCTCCAGCACCTTCGAGGCGCCGGCCTCGTCGCCCTCCACTACCGCCAGCGCGAACCCGCCCACGATGGCCACCACGCGCGCCTGCACCGGCTGGTTCCCCTCCAGCGGCTTGACCTGAAAGCGCTCGCCCGCGCGCCACGGCGTGGTCCGCGCGAACGGGTCGGCGGCGTCCAGCGCGGACGCGGAGGCGTAGCGCACGTCCAGCGGCCGCCGCGGCGCGCCGGTCGCGGAGGGCGCGGCGCTCAGGCTGCGGGCGGCGCCGTGCGTGGCGTCGGCGACCGTGTACTGCGGATCCGCCAGCGAGCCCGCGGCCTGCCCGGCGCGCGATGCCTCCAGCCCCCGCGCGTCGTAGCCGGCCAGCGCGTACTCGGCCCCGTCGCCGGCGGCCAGGCGGAAGCAGGCGGCCTCCGCGGCCGTCAGCGTCTGCGTCTGTCCCGGCTGCAGGCTCACCGACGCGGCGGCCGTGCACGACGGCCCGCCCTCGGGCGTGGCGGCGGTGGGCGCGGATCCGGCGCCGGCGCCTCCGCAGGCGGCCAGGGCGGCGGACGTGACGAGCAGGGCAAGGGGGCGGAGGGTGGACATCGTAGGCTCCAGTCGAACGGTTTTGCGTCTGCGGTCGGCGGAGCGCACCTGCCCCGCGGACGCGTCGCCCTATGGCGAGCATCGTTCCGGTGCCGGCGAGCGCGCTTAACTGTTTGTGGATGATGCGTTTGCGGTAATTTCGCCGATTCCCCGCGGCATCCGTGATCTGTTCAGATTCCGGACGATGGGAGATGGTGGCGAGGTTGGAAGGCACGCTTTTGGTAAGGCGGATGCTGAGGATTTGGGGATGATGTACGGATTCCGAACGCCACCGCCGCGCGGACGGAGCCCGTTCGGTGAGCGTCAGGCGAGCCGAGGATGAGCGGGTAAACCCGCTGCTGGAAAAGCGACAAGCCTCGTTCGGCGCCGCTGACGCGTCGCCGAACGGGGCTTCAACTGCTCGCGTGAGCGGGGTGCGTCCCGCAGCTCTGTTAATGCAGTTGAAGCCCGGTCTGGCGAGCCTCCGGCGAGCCGGACCGGGCTTATCGCTTTCCCAGCAGCGGATTTATCCGCTCATCCCCAGCGTGCGTGCATACAAAAAAACGCGGCGCCGCTGGTGCGGCGCCGCGTGGCGTGTTCATCCACCGTCGTGAATCAGGGAAGGCCGTGCACGGCGAGTCCGGGGATCTGGATCTTGCGCTGCACGACGGGCTCGGCG